>DATJTM010000572.1:0-2884 GCA_035503395.1 Luteitalea sp. | reverse complement strand
GCAGGGGATGGCGCTGCGGGAACTGGCCCGTCAGGCCGGATTGCCCGCGGCGACCGCGCACCGCCTGCTGTTGGTGCTCCGACGACGAGGGTTCGTGCGGCAGGACGGCGACGGCAAGCGTTACGTGCTGACGCTGAAGCTGCTCGACTTGAGTTTCCGCTACCTGAATGGCTCCGAGCTGCGGCTGCACGCGTATCCGCCGCTGCGGGCCTACACGGCGCGGACGGCGGCTCGCGCGTTCGTGTCGTTGCCGCGCGGCGAAGTGACGTACGTGTGGGGCGGTCAGGTGGACGCGCCGGCGATGTACACCGCGTACGGCAAGACGATGCCGGGGCACTGCTCGCTGTTCTTCACCGCGGGTCAGCAGCGTCGCCTCAGTTGTGCGCGGCTGTGTGACGCGGGCGACGTGGCCGCGTCGGCCAACGTCGTTCGCCGGCTCGGGAGCGACGGCGCGGTGGAGGGGTACCGGTTGAATTGCGCGTGTGCGCCGGTGCTGGACTACCGCGGCGAGGAAGTCGCGCGCGTGGGCGTGTTCACCCACGACCGCGGGGAAGGGCCG
The DNA here is from genome assembly GCA_035503395.1 of Luteitalea sp. GTDB lineage: Bacteria > Acidobacteriota > Vicinamibacteria > Vicinamibacterales > Vicinamibacteraceae > Luteitalea. The sequence continues at coordinate 2,325 of DATJTM010000572.1, read as the reverse complement.
CTGCACGACGAACACGTGCCGGCGGCGTGGGATCTGGCACGGGCGACCTCCGTGCGACTCGGATACCTGTCGGCCGAGGTCGGGCCGACGCGAACGACCCGGTCTGGCGCCCCAGGGGGACGTTAGGCCTTTTTTCAGGAGGACACGTGGCGTACGTTATTACGGAACCCTGCATCGGTACCAAGGACGCGGCCTGCGTGGACGTCTGCCCGGTGGACTGCATCCACCCGCGCAAGGACGAAGGCGAGTTCGAGGCGTCGCAGATGCTCTTCATCCACCCGGACGAGTGCATCGACTGTGGTGCGTGTGTCCCGGCGTGCCCGGTCGAAGCCATCTACGCGATGGACGAAGTGCCGGACCAGTGGAAGTCGTACATCGAGAAGAACGCAGAGCACTACCAGAAGTAGTCGTCGCGCCGGCGGGAACGTCACGGGGCGGCGCGCTGTCCAAACCAGGGCAAGTGTGCGGCCGCCGTGGCGGCCCAGGATGGTGGAGATGACCCGTCTCGTGTCCCGCATGTGTTCGTCGCTGCGGCAGCCCCGGCTCATCGCCGGGCTGTCGGCCGTGGCCGTGGTCGTGACCATGGCGACCGGATCGCCGCAGGCGGGGGCGCCCGCCACGGCCAGGACCGAGCTGTCGCGCGGGCAAGCCCTCTTCGCCGACGCCAAGTACCGCGAGGCCATCAGGTACCTGGTGCGCGCCCGCGAGTTCGACCCCTCCCTCACTGAACCGGTCACCCGCACCGTCGTCCGTGCACTCCTGCGGGTTGGCGATTTCGGCCGCGCCCAGGACGAGGCCGGCACGCTCATTTCGGCGACGGTCGGCGCCGACGATCTGGCGCTGCACGGCGAGACACTGTGGAGCATCGGCCACTTCGAAGAGGCCAATGCGCGCTACACGGCGGCGCTGACGCTGAACGCCCATCATCCGGCGGCCCTGCACGGGATCTCACGCGTGCTCGACGCCCGCGGCAAGACCGAAGACGCGCTGATGGCGGTCGAGCGCGCCATCGAGGGCGACCCCGACGTCGCCGAGTATCACCACGCGCGCGCCTACTACCTCGAGCGGCTGCGCCGCTATCGCGTCGCCGCCGACGAACTCGATCGCTACCTGCGACTGCTGCCGGAGAAGGGGTTCAAGGATCAGGTCAAGCTCGCGAAGGCGCGCATGAACTTCCTCCGCCACTTCGAAGATCGCGTGCCGATGCAGATGGCGCCCGAGGTGCGCGATGCGGTGCACGTGATCCCGTTCCGGGTCGAACGCGAGAAGATCTTCGTGCGCGCCCGGATCAATGGCCGCCTCTCGCACGACATTGTCCTCGACACCGGGGCCGAGATGAACGTGCTGTCGGAGGAGGCGGCGCAGCGCGCCCAGGTGTACTCGGTGGCGGAGACGCTCAGCGCCGGCGTCGGCGACGTCGGCATGCGACGGCTGAAGCTGGCCCGCATCGCCCGGCTCGAGATCGGCACGCTGAAGGTCGAGCACGTGCCGGCGATGATCAAGGACCCGCCGCTCAAGAAGTTCCCGTCGGCCGACATCGATGCGTTCTCACCGCTGGCCATGGGGCTGTCGATGCGCGTCGACTACGACAAGCGTCAGCTGATCGTCGCGCGTGAGCTCCCGAAGGCCGACGGCACGGCAACGATGGAAGCGCCGTTGTGGATGCATCGGCTGGCCACCGTACGCGGTCGCATCAACGGCGCCCGCCCGGGCGCCTTCGTCATCGACACCGGCGGCCAGGCGATCTCGATCAGCCGCACGGCGGCGGTCGGTCTCGAGCAGCTCGGCCGCTTCCGCCGCATCCCGCTGCGCGTCTTCGGCACGTCGGGCTGGGACAAGGACGCCTTCCTCCTGCCCGGTGTCGACCTGGAAGTGGACGATGTGCGGATGGCGCAGACGTCTCTCGTCGTGCTGAACCTGCGCGCGCCCAGCGTGCTCCTCGGCTACGAGCTGGGCGGCATCCTCGGCCACAAGTTCCTGAGCCGTTACCGCGTGTCGCTCGACGTCGCCGACGGCATGATGCGGCTCGACTAACCGCACGGCAACAGTCAGAAGGGCAAAAAGGGCCAAAAGGTCAAGAAGGACAGAAGAGGCAATACGCAGGCATTCGCGTCGACCGACGTCGACTCCCGCGAACGGCCACGCTGGGCTTATGAGGCGGGCAAGGTTCCGGCTCCGTCCGTCTTCTGGACCTTTTGGGACTTCTTGAACTTCTCGCCCTTTTGCTGATTCAGCCGGTAATCGTCGCTTCGATCTCGGCGAGTCGCGCCTTGGCCATCAGGCGCGCGTCGCGGCGCACGGCGGCTTCGCCGGCACGCGCCCGCT
>DATJTM010000571.1:0-6686 GCA_035503395.1 Luteitalea sp. | reverse complement strand
AGGGTGGCCTCAAGGTCAGCGACCACCACGTCCGCAGCCCGCTGCTCAACATCAATCGCGCCTGCCAGACCTGCCACAAGTGGTCGGAAGACGAGTTGAAGGCACGAGCCGAGACGCTGCAGGAGCGGGTCTTCGGCCTGCGCAATCGTGCGATGGATGCGTTGATGGCGCTGATCGGCGACGTCAAGGCGGCGCGCAGCAAGGGCGCCACCGACGCCCAGCTCGACGAACCGCGGCGGCAACAGCGGGCCGCGCAGTTCCTGCTCGATTTCGTCGAGGCCGAGAACTCGGTCGGGTTCCACGCCCCGGAAGAGGCCGAGCGCCTGCTCGCGATCTCGATCGATTTCTCGCGTCAGGGGCAGATTGCGTTGCTGCGGGGCGGTGCACCGGCGCCAGAGGTCCCCAAGGCTCCAGCTGGCATGCTCGCCGCGCCGGTGCCGACGCAGGGGCCGGCCGGCAGCAAGTCGGGCCCGGCCGTGACCGGCCAGGCCACCGGCACGAAGTGAACGGCGTCGTCACACGCTAACGCCGTCGCTTGAACAGGTCGTCCAGCCGCACGACCTGTTCGACGTAGGCGAACCAGAAGTCGCGTCCGGCGAACGTCCCCGTCACCACGGGACCACCGCGGACGTGGCCGACGAACGTGTTGACCGACCACACCGGTGTGAGCGTGACGTCGGCAGACGCCTCGACCGACGTGCCGAGCGCGCGCGATCCATTCGATCGACGCCCTGAGTAGCCGAACGCCGCGCCTTCCTCCAGAGTCGCGCCGCTCCCGATGTACCAGAGGTCGGCTGCCGAGGCGAGCCGCAAGGCGTGCACGTCCAGTCGGGTCCCGACCCGGCGGTGCGGTCGCGCCAGCACCTGCACGAACGCATCGTCGACGTTCATCGTCGAGAACATCGTCGTCTGCGAGAAGCGACGGACCGTCGGCAGGACCGGGAAGTACGTGCCGTGCGTCGCGTCGTTGACCGACTCGTCGCCGCTCGTGTGGATGACGCCGGCGCGCAGCCATGGCGCCCACGGCACCTTCAGCCACTGATAGCCCCCCTCGACGGCCACCGCCGTGCCCCGATGGACCTGTCCGTACCAGTTGCCACGCTGCAGGACACCCCAAGCCAGCAGGTCGGCCGCACCGGCGCCCATCGGGTAGCTGCCGACCGCGGTCGCGCCGTAGCTCGTGATCCCGATGTCGACCGCTGCCGCGGCCTGGCCGCTGTTGTCCGGGCGCTGCGTGACCCGACGCTGATCGTCATACCGCAACACGAAACCCTGCACTTGCGTATGGCGCAGGCGTGGCGTCGGCTGGAGGCTGATCGTCGCGCCGGCCACCGAGACATCGTCGATGGTGGGCCCAGCCACACGCGCGAAGCCGCCCTGCGTCGGGCGGAAGGCGATGCCCGTCGCCTTGACCGGTCCGCGCGTCCAGTCGGCGCGGACACCATCGAAGCCACGCTGGTAGATTGACCACTCGAACTCGCCGACGATGCGGGCGTCGAGTCGCTGGCGCTTCAGGGCTTCGATGCGGGCATCGCCGCTGGGCGCTTCGGCGCCCGACGTATACGGCATCCGGCCGATCGTGACGTCGAGGCCGGGGAGCACCTGCTTCACGCGGACATTCGCGTAGCGCAGCCACAGCTGTTGCGGGCTGGTACGGCGTCCGCCCTGGTCGAAATAGAGCGCGCCCAGGCCAAGAGGTCCCGGGCCCGACGCGCGGCTGGGTACACCCGCGAAGCCGACGTGCTGCGCCGTCATCTGCAGGTCGACACGTCGCCACGCGCGGCGCACCTCGAGTTGCAGGCGATTGGCGACGTATCCGTACGTGGGGTCGCCGCCACCGGGTGGCGGCTCGAAGAAGCGCCAGGCTTCGGCCCGGGTCGTGTCGCGCAGATGCAGGGTGAATCCGCTGGGCGTGGCCGGGGCTGGCGGCGCCTGGGCGCGTGCCGGCGGCACGACGCCAAGTGCCAGCGCCGCCAGCGCCGAGCGAAGGAGCACTCCCCGACAGGCGAACCGGGGCGGGGTGCGGATCATGAGGCGTCAGCGCGCCTGTGGAGAGGCCCCATCATCTGATCGTCACCGCCGGTCACACCGGCACACTGCCACACCTCGGTGGCGAACTCCCACGTCGAGGCGTCGAGGGCCGTCCAGTCGGTCAACTCGTAGTCGCGAGACGTATCGGTGGGCGCGCCTTCTTTCCGAGCGATGCGGCGCATCATCCAGCGCGTGATCATCGAATACCTGGTGTAGGCCAGGCGCCCGGCGACGCAGGAGATTCGTCGCGCCGACCAACCCGTCGCGGTGGGGAAGGCGTGGGCGATGCGCTCGGCGGCCTGCCGCTCGTTCGCGTTCGGCGAGGCAGCGCTGAGGCTCACCGACACGAACCAGCAGGGCAGGGCGTTGAGGTGCCGGATGTGCGATCGGACGAAGTCCTCGGCGACTGCCTGATGCGAGCCGGCGTGCAGCGACGCCGCCACGACCGCGCCATCGACCCTGCGCCAGTCGCAGGTGCGGGCCGCCGTCGAGGTGACCTCCAGCGCGACGCTGGCATGTCCGGCCGACTGCAGGCCTGCCGCGATACGCTCGGCGATGCGCATGGTCTGTCCGTGGGCGGTGGCGTAGAACACCGGTACGTGTGCCATGAGGGCCCTCCGACTGTGCCCGTTCTTGGCGCCGGTGGTGCAAGGGCGGTTCCACGCGTCCGAGGCATGAGAAGTCCATGTTTTTCAGGAAAATCCGCCCGGCAGCGTCGCCTCGGCGGGGAGAACTCCTCCCCACCGAGAGATATTTCACACGCGACGGTGAAGGGCGCGATCTGGCGCCGCGGCCGCGCTCGCCTTGCCGAGTCTGGCCGCCAGCGCCGAGGCGATGAACACCGTCGACCAGGTGCCACTGACAATGCCGACCAGCATCGTGAAGGCGAAGCCGCGCAGCGCGTCGCCACCGAACAGGTACAGCGACAGCACGGACAACAGCGTGGTGCCGGCAGTGATGACCGTGCGTCCCAGTGTGTGCTGCACGCTGATGTTGACCGCGTCGGCCAGCGTCGCGCTGCGCAGGGTGCGCGCGTTCTCGCGGACCCGGTCGAAGATGACGATGGTGTCGTTGACCGAGTAACCGATGACGGTGAGCAGCGCCGCGGTGACGTTCAGCGACAGGTCGTACCCGGCCATCGCGAGACAGGCCAGCGTGATCGCCACGTCGTGGCACGTTGCGGCGATGGCGCCAGCCGCGAACCAGAAGCGGAACCGCAAGCCGATGTATGCGGTGATTGCGGCCAGGGAGGCGACGGTCGCATACAGACCGCGACGTTGCAGATCGTCGCCGACCGATGCCGAGACCAACTCACGGTCGACGATCGTGAACGGTGGCAATGACGCCGCATCGAGTGCGGCCGTGACTTGCCGGACGGTTGTGTCGAGCGTCGGCGTCGCGCCCGTCGACGTGTGGTCCAGCGGCACGCGCACGAGGAAACGACGATCCGCCGCCGCGCCGTAGCGCTGCACCACGACGTCCCCAGGCAGCGGCGTCACCGCTGCCCGGACCGCATCCTCGGACGCACCTGGCGCCTCGAACTCGGCGACGACGAGCGTGCCGCCGGCGAAGTCGATGCCGAGCGGTACACCGCGAGTGGCAACTGCGGCAACGCCTCCGGCGACCACCGCGGCCGAGAGCAGCAGTGCCGGCACACCCCAGCGGATGAAGTCGAACGGGCGCGCGTCACGCGACGTTGGCGCCGTCAGGCTCATCGCCGTCGTGATGCCGCGGTCCTGCCGGACCGCGAGCTCGAAGATGGTCCGCGAGGCGAAGACCGCCGTGAACACGTTGGCGACGAGGCCGATGGTGAGCGTCGTGGCGAAACCCTGAATCGCGCTCGTCCCGAACTGGAATAGGAAGGCGGCGGCGATGAGCGAGGTGACGTGCGTGTCGACGATCGTCAGCCACACGCGATCGAAGCCGGCGCGCACGGCGGACCGGGCACCTGCCGCTCGTCCCAACTCCTCGCGGATGCGTTCGAAGACGAGGACGTTGGAATCGACGCCCATGCCGATCGTCAGGATCAGCCCGGCGATGCCCGGCAGCGTCATGGTGACGGGAATCAGCGCGGCCAGTGCGAGCAGGATGAGCAGATTGAGGACGATCGACACCGCGGCGTTGATGCCCGCCAAGCGGTAGTAGCCGAGCATGAACAGGACCACGAGCCCAAGCCCGCCGGCCGATGCCAGCACCCCCGAACGAATCGCATCGTCGCCCAGGCTCGCGCCGATGGTGCGCTCGGCGACGTAGCGGAGGTCGGCCGGCAGCGCGCCGGACTTGAACGTGATGACCTGCTCGAGCATCTCGGCGTGGCTGAGGCCGGCGATCTGGCCGCTGGTGTCGATGCGCGACTCGATGGTCGCCACCGACGTCACCCGGCCGTCGAGGACGGTGGCGAGCGTGCGCCCGACGTGCTGCGCCGTGAAGGCGCCGAAGCGCGCGCCGGCCTCGTCCTTCAGCGTGAAGTGCACGGCCGGCCGGTTGAGGTCGTCGGCGGACTGACGCACGTCGCGGAGATCGCCACCAGTGACCGCCGCCGTCCGGTCGACGGCGTAGTAGACGACGGCGCCGGCGTTTGCATGATCAGCCCCGGGCAACAGCTCGATCGTGTCGGGGACCGCACTGCCGTATGCCTGCCGTGCCGCGTCGATGCCGGGGAATGGCCCGCGGTCGACGAGCGTCAGGCGGAGTTGTGCCGTCGACGTCAGGATCGCCTTGGCGGCGTCGACGTCGGTGACGCCCGGCAGTTCCACGAGGATCTGATCGCGCTGCGTATAGCGCGCCACCGAGGCTTCCGACACGCCGAGCGCGTTCACGCGGCGCTCGATCGTCCGGAGCGCCTGGTCCACGGTGTCGCGGGCCAGCGCATCGGCCGCCGCCGGCGTCATCCGGAACGTGTACACGCCGTCGGCGCTCGTCCGGTCGAAGGCGTTGGTCACCGTCGCGGCCGCACTGCGGAACGTCGCCTCGTGACCGACTCGGCTGGCGGTGAACTCGGTGGGACCGGTGACGGTGATGACCGCATCCGAGGCGGTGGGGCCACTCAACGTGACGCGGAGTCGATCGGCGGCCGACTGCGTGTGCGCACGCAGGGCCTGGTCGGTGCGCACCTGCAGCACGAGCTGCGCACCGCCGGCGAGATCGAGCCCGAGCGTGATGCGCTCGCGCGGGGGAATGACGGCCCAGAGAGAAACGACGACGACGGCGACGATGGCACAGAGCCTCGCGCGGATACCTGCGGACATGCGAATCCTCCAATCGGACACACGGGGACGACACCGGTCGGGAACGACGGCGAGTCCGCGGAATCAGATCAGCAGGGGGATGTCGTGCAGGTGCGGGGGACGCGAGGGCGTCGGGCGGTGCGAGGAGTGACGAAGCCGCGCGAGGCGTCCGTCTTCACGACGTGACACGCGCGGCAGGTCGACGACCACGACATGGAGGTCGCGCGTCGCCGAGGCACCCACGGCATGCAGCTCGATGGGTTGTGGCGCTCGCCACGCGCCGTCGGAGTGGTCACCATCGCTGGTGGCATCGGACGGCACGTCGATGCTCGCCTGTACGCCTGCCTCGACCGCATCGGGAGCGACACGATCCGCCACGGTCCATGCCGACAGGCACAGAAGCACGGCGAGGAGGAGACGGCGAAGCACAGGAGGATTCTGCGACCCGCGCGCGGCAGCCGTCAACATCAGCAATCAACGGAACGACGAACGACGTACGAAGACGAGCGGGAACCGGGACACGGGAAACGGGAACCGGGACATGACGAACGACGAACGGCGAGCACGGACGGGAAACGGGAACCGGGAACCGGGGAACGACGAAGGGCGAACGCGGCCGGCAACAGGCAACCGGCAACCGGGATCGGGGAACCGGGAACCGGGAACCGGGGAACGACGAACGGCAAACGACGAACGGCGGAACAGATGGGCCGCGTTGGTACCCACCTTCGCCTACCGGCTCCGGTGCGCCAGGCAACGGGCCCTACCTGCTGATGACTGCGACTTGCCGATGACCGACTGCCAGACGCCACCGCGGGACGCATTCACGTGTGACTGCCGACCGGCCGACTGCCAACTGCCGGCGCCGTCCGTGCGGGCAGGCTGTAGGCCCGTAGGCTGCAGGCGATCGAGCTCAGTACAGGAACTTGACCGCGAGCTGCACGACGCGCGGGTCGCCGGCGGCGGTGATCGTGCCGAAGGCTGCGGCGCCGACGGTGGTGTTGGGCGCCAGCCACGCCGGCGTGTTCGTGGCGTTGAACACTTCGCCACGCACTTCGAGCGCCCGCGAGCCGCCGAGACCAATCCGCCGCAGCACGGCGAGATCGAGGTTGCGATAGCCGGGGCCGCGCACGGGATTGCGCGAGCTCGTGCCGAGGGTGAACGCGCCGGCCGCCTCGAACGCCGACGTGTCGAACCAGCGAGCCGTCGAACGCTGGTCCGCGGGCAGCGTCGGATCACGGAGGAGGTGCGGGCGCTGCGTCCCGAAACCAGCGAAGGCATTGTTGTTGGTCGTCTGCGCGATCGCCAGCGGTACGCCGGACTGCAGCGTGACGACGCCGGTGACCGTCCAGCCACCCAGCAGTGCGCCGGTGATGCCGCCGGGTGTGAAACGCCGACCGGCACCGATCGGGACATCCCACACGGTCG
>DATJTM010000570.1:0-6498 GCA_035503395.1 Luteitalea sp. | reverse complement strand
CTGGATCTTGTCCGATACTTTGCGCAGCGCGCGCTCGGATTCCTGCAGATAGCCGCGCTGGTACCAAACCTTGCCGAGATAGAACCAGGCCCTGTTGCGCACCGCCTCGGAAGCCTTGCCGGCGAGCAGCGCCTCGAAGATCTTGCCGGCCTCGACATGCTCGCCCAGCGAGAGGTACAGGCCGCCGAGCAGCAGCTCCGCCTCGCCCTCGGTGTGCGGCAGGCGTTCGAGCTGCTGGGCAGCGAGCAAGCGCGTGATCGAGTCGAAATAATCGTCCTGAAAGAAATAGAACAGGACGTCCCCATAGTGCAGATCCTTCACCTCGTGCGGCGGCAGGCCGTCCGGATCGGGCTTGGCGAACTTCGCGGCGGGCACGGCCGGCGGCAGTGCCGCCAACGTCACGCCGAGAATGATCGCTCGCAGCGCAGGGGCGATGCGCCGCATTGTTGCACGTGTCGTCATTCCCAATCTTTGATCAGGAACTCTGGCTGATGCTTCGCGACCTTGTCGGAGATCTTGAGCTCGAGATACTTGGCGCCGACGCCCTTCTCGAAATTGATCGTGGCGCCCCGCCGATAGTCGCGCTCGACGGGCCCCTTGCCGGTGAAGAACGCCACGAGCTCGTGCTTGCCGACCTTGAGGTTGCCGAGGTAGAGCTGCTGCACGCCGCCCTTGAGCAGCGCGTCGGCCTCGCGTGCGGTATAGAGATAGTTCTTGACCTGCTTGTTGTCGATCTTGAGCGTCACCGAGTCGAGGGCGAAGAACGCGCCGACGTCCATCGACACGTAGACGGCGACCTGGGTGTTGGCGGGGAACAGCAGCTCCTCCTCGAGCACGAACAGATCCTTGTTGAGGTCGATGACGTCCTTTTTCATGCTCTGCACTTCTTGATCGAGCGTCTTGAAGTCGCCCGACGATGCATCGGCCGACCCCGTCGCTCCCGTTGCGGCCGATCCCGCGGCTGCGCCTGCATCGGCCGCCGGCGGCGCACCGCTCGCGCCTGCAGCGGCGCCCGGACCGCTGGCGGGCGGCGCAGCGGCGCCCGGCGCGCTGGCGGACGTGGCGCCCGTGGGCGTCGCGGCAGCCGGCGTTGCGGCAACCTGAGGCGGCGCAGCAGAAGCCGCTGCTGCGGCAGGCGCGCGGGCGCCGATCGCGACGGCGGCGCACGCCAGCCAGACCGCTCCTGCAACCATGGACGTCATTCGAGACTTGCAATTCATATCGAACCTTACTCGCGAAGCAGCTCGCGGATGTGATCGAGGTACATGCGGTCATCGCCGCGCCGGTACCCGAAATGTGAGAAGCGCACCACGCCCGAGCGATCCACGAGAATCGTCATGGGGAGCTTGCCCAGCTGGTAGGCACGGCCGACCTGCGAGCCGGTATCGAACATCACCGGGTAGGACAGCTTCATCGAATCGGCAAACTCCTGCGCGCGGCGCAGATCCTCGTCGATCGAGATGCCGAGCACCACGAGTCCGGCACGCTCGTAGATGTTGTTGATCCGGCTGAGCGCGGGCATCTCGCGGCGCGAGTCGTTGGCCCAGCGTGCCCAGAAGTTCACCAGCACGACCTGACCGCGAAACTCCGACAACCGAAGATTGCTGCCGTCGTTGGCCTTGAGCACGAAATCCGGCGCATCCTTGCCCACCAGATTGGGGGCGTCCGCGAACGATGCCCTGGCCCAGCCGAAGGTCAGGCACGCGATCAACGCCACTTGGCGCATGCGCCGACGCCTCACCGCCTCGATCTCGAGCTGTTGCGATCATCGCCGCCACGCGTGCGCGGCCAAATGTCAATCACGCTGGTAACCCCGCTGTCCTAGGCTCGAGTTCGAAGGGAACCACCCTGTAGACCGGAAGCTTTGCGCCCTCGCCTTTCGACGAGTTTGCCCTGAGTCAGACCTTATGCAAAATCGCATACTGCGAGCCGCAGTGTCAACGCGCGGAGCTTTGCTTTGAGCGCACGGAGTATGACGTGGCGCACATCCGTGGAAAGTCGTCGCATACCACGACCGTTCAGCGCGATTGCCGCGCGGCGCGCGCATCCGGGAGCCGCGCGACTCGCACCTCGTCCGTCGCAGGCCGGGCCACGCGCTCGGGAGGGGCACGCGGAAATGTCCGGGCGAAAACCGCGGCGCGTCTGCCGGCGCGCAGACCCTCGATGAGCGCGACGTCCGGCCCGGCCGCGAGGCCGAGCCTGAACGCGCCGAAGTCAAACCACCAGTCTGCCGTTCACGAGTCCCGCGAGCGGCTGGTACATGACCAGCGGATCGAGGGCGGAACCGCTGCCGAGCGTGTTCACGGTGTTCGGGCCCGTTTGACCGAAGCCCGGCCACAGTGTCGGCCACCGCGCCAGGTCGTTGGCGCTGTGCAGAGCCAGATAGTTCAGCACGACGATCTGCACCAGGTTCGGCACGTTGTTGCCGGCCGGGCTCGAGTTCGTGTTCTGCGAGCCGTCCGAATTGAGGTATCCGAGCTGCAGGCTCTGCTCGATGCTGGACTGCGCGGTCACGGCCCTGCCGCTCGGGTTGTAGATCAGCCAGTAGGTCGCCGCGACGTTCTGGTTGTCGGCCGTCCACACGCCCTTGCCGCGGCCGCCGGTCGAGTCATCGATGGTGCCGTCGCTTGCCAGCGAGCCGTCGCTGAAGATGTAGATCATGACGGGCTTGTTCTTGGCCGCCGCGTACTGCAGACAGGCGCCGATGCACTGACCTGCGTCGAAATCGCGCCCCTCGCCGGTCGCGCGCTCGCCGGTGTGGTAGTCGAATCCGCCGAGCTGGATCGTGCCCGCCGCGGCGTCGCCGTCGATCACCAGCTTCATGACCGCCGCCGTCATCTGGAAGTCACTGTTACCTTGATACTCGGCGGTCGTGAAGATCGAGCCGGAGCTGCCCACGATCAAAGGATCGTTGTCCGGGTCGACCGCGCCGGGGTTCGGATACTGGTTGAGCAAGTACGCCGCCTTGGTGTAGGCGCAGGCCTGCACGGCCTGGGCGTTCGCCACGGCCGTCGGGCTCGCGTACGTATTGATGACCCCGTACTTCGCGTCGCTGATGCGCTTCATCGACTCGAGCACGTTGGTCACGTCGTTCGCATTGGGCAACAGCGTGCTCAAGCTGCCCGTGCTCACCAGGCCGGCCGTGTCGGCACCCTTGTCGATGACGGTCGGTTGTGCGGCGACGTTGATCATGTTCGGCGGCGCCATGGAGTTGCCGCCCGACGCCGAGCTGTCCGTGCCGATGAGATTGAGAAGCGCACCCTGTGCCCCCGCCTGCCAGATGCCGTACATCGGGTTGTGCGGATTGGTGTTGGTGTCGTTCTGCGAAAGGGCTGGGATCAGCGTGCCCGTGACCTTGGAGTACGCCGCCGTGTTGGTGAAGGTCGACTTGATGCCGCGCAGGTGGGCGCTGTCGGATTGATAGCGCAGAGTCAAGCTCGAATCGATGTTGCTCGCGGTGCTGCTGTTGTTCGGGATCATGCTGCCGGGGAGCCCCAGCTTGCTGTAGCCCGCGACGCTGATGAAATCGAGCTGGCCGCCCTGCATTCCGCCGAGCACGTTCGATCCCATGATGTTGCCGCCGCCGGAAAGGTCGAAGCAGATGAAGGGGATCATCCCCGCGCCCTGCGTGATGTTGCAGCCCGTCACGGCCGCGGCGATGTCCGGCGCCAGCTGCGCTTCGGCGATCTTGGGATTCGCCAGCAAGCCTGCCAGGGAAGGAAGGAGGACCGAGGCGCCGCCCGCCATGAACCCCTGCGAGATGAATTCTCGCCGCGTGGTGGGCCGCGGGTGGTCCGGATGGCGGAGCGGCTCGCGCCGTCCCTGGCCCTTGGGCACTTTGCGGAACTTCGGTACGTTGCGCATTCGCATAATTGAACCCTCTTCGATCCTTTAGCTGATTAATCGATTAACACGTCGGCATTGCCGAGCGCCGCGGCGCACGCTCCGACCGTCACATCCGAGACACGCTGGGCGTTGCCGCTGCATGGCGTGCTGCCGTTGCACAGCGTACCGATGAGATTGGTGAGCTCGGTGGTCACGGTGGACGTTGCGGGCTGATGCGTCAGCGTGCCGGTGCCCACCGAGAGCGCGGCGAGGTCGGAGATGACCGTCGCCGCCTGGCCCGAAGCGGCGTACTGCGCAATGCCCGCGGTCGGACCGGACGTGGGGGTGCCGGTATAGGTCACGCCCGAGTACGTCGAGCCGCTGAACGTCACGCCCGGGAACAGCGCCGACTGTATCGACGCCGTGGCCATCACCTGCTGGCAGTACTGCACCGCCAGCTGCGCGACTCCGACCTGATCCGCGGAGGAGTAAGCCTCGAGCGTATTGATCGACGGCAACTGCTGCTGCACGGCCTGGTAGGTGGTTACCACCGACGAGTTCGAGGTCGGGATCCCGGTGAGCTGTGAGAAGGTCGAGTTCACCTGCGCGAAGCTGCGCACGCCCATGTCGGCCGTCACCGGCCCGAGGGTGAGCGCGGCCATGCACGAGGCCTGACCGGCCGGGCAGGGCGATATGTCGCCGCCGACGAACACGTCACTCGCGCTGCCGAGCTTGTCGAATTGCAGGAAGAACTGGTCCGTCTGCGGGCCGCTCTCGAGCGCGATCACGGTGCCGACCGTCGACAGCACCTCGCCCTGCGCCGTGTATCCCGCCGCCGTGATGGATGTGTTGAGCGGCACATACGCCTGGCCGACGAAGGGAATCGTGCCGTTGATGCCGATGTGCATGCCCTGGATCGGGATGCTGGCCGATATCTTCGCCGAGGAATCGAGCGAGATGAACGTCGGCTGATAGAACAGGTAGCTGTAGTTGTCGTACTGGCTCACGGTGAACATGATGTACGACTGCGGCACGTTGACCCCCGGCACGTTCGAGATGTCGAACAGCAGGTAGTAGCGCTGCCCGACGCCGGCGTTGAAGTTCTGCATCACCTGGGCGGCCGTGAGGGCCCGCTGGTGGATCGCGAGGAACTTGATCTCGCCCTGGAAGGCATTGTCGCCCGAGACTTCGCCGCCGAGCACGAGTGCGAAGGTATTGTCCCAGGACGCGAGGGTGCCGCCCTTCTGCGGGTCCGGGATGTTCTGGTTGACGCCGTTCACGTAGATCTGGCGCCCGTTGACCGGATCGTAGGTCATCACCACGTGCTGCAGCGCCGCCTGCAGAGCCATGGTGGAATCGGGCGTCGCCAGCTTCGGATCGCCGTTGAGATCCGTCGAGTTGGAGCTGCGCAGGAAGAAGTTGTAGTCCTGGTTGGTCTGCGACATCGTGAAGTTGCGCAAGGTGTCGCCGCCCGAGTAGCTCACCATGTCCGACAGATTCGTGGCCACCACGGCCGGAGCCACCCAGGCCTCGATCGAGAACTCGCCGGTCGCCTGGATCAGGGTGTAGAGCTTGGAGCTCGCCTGCACGGTCGCCTGCGCTTTGCCGCCGCCGGCGAGGAAAATGAGGCCCCAGCTGCCGTCATATTGGTAGTGACCGGTGAGCGTGAGATCGGCCGCCGGGTCGATACCGCTGGTGTCGTACGCCGTCGCGCCGTTGCCCTCGGAGAACATGTACTTGGCGATGGTGTCGGCATCGTAGCGGTTGGCGCCGCTCGCGACCGTACCCTGGGTCATCGTCAGGCCCTTGCTCACGACCAGAGAGGGATCGAGGCTCGTCGGTGTCGCATCCATCGCGAAGGCCTGGATTTGCGCCAGCATCGCCGCGGCGTCCTGCGAGCAAACGCTCCAGCAATTGTGCTGGTCGATCGCGAGACGCTGGTAGAAGCGCGAGTTGACGCCGCAGGTCGTCGCGAAGGTGGACGAGTTCTGCGGCAAGCAGCCGGTGAAGTCGATCTTCGGGATCGCTTGCTGGTACGCATACGGGATGTTCGGATCGGCGAAATACGGCGCCTGCGCGGTGGCGGGGTTCGCCTGCGACGAGTGGCACTTCGAGCAGTAGACGCTCGTCAAGGTGTAAATCGTGTTGCCGTAATCGGTCGCCGCGGTCGTGGACGAGGAGAAGCTCAGGCTCTGCCCGACGTCCTCGGAGGGCGGCGCGACCAGCGCGACCGTCGTTGCCGAGCTTGCACCCGTGGCGTTCGCCCAGTTGGTGATCCAGGTGGTCAAGATCTGCCCGCAAGCGCTCGGATCGGCGAGCCAGCAGTTGTGTCCGCCGCTCACCTTGACGACCATGGTGGAGGTCGAAGGCTGCGCCAGATTCACCACCGTGTTCGCCTCGGCGTACGCCAGGTTCACATTGTCGCTGCGCGCGAAGTTGGGCATCTGCGCGGGCGTGGTCGAGTTGTGGCACTGGCCGCAGCGGTTCTGGCCGCGGATGTTGTTCCACAGGTTGACCTCGAAGGCCTGAACGTCCGCCGTCGCGGGCGCAGGTCCGGTGTAGGCGTCGACGGTCGAGGTCGGTGCGCCGACCGGCAGAGCCGAGTTGCCGGCGCCGCCGCCGCCGCAGGCGGCAAGGCCGAGCGAGGCCGCCAGAGTGAGTATGCCGAGGATG
>DATJTM010000569.1:0-11557 GCA_035503395.1 Luteitalea sp. | reverse complement strand
TCCGGGGGATTCAGGTGGAGCGTCGCGGGATTGCGCGTCTCCGCATCGAATCTGGATCGACCGGCGGCGATTGCGGTGCTGGCCTGGACGGTGGTCGCGGCCTGCGCCGGCACGAGATTCGCGCGATGGCGACCGAGCGTCGTGGTCGCCATCGTCGGGTGTGTCCTGGCGCTCTTCTCGTGGCGACACGCCGCACCCTATGCCACTGGGGCCGACATGTTCGGCTACGTGTCGCAGGCCGACGACTGGCGAAACGGGCAGCTGACGCACGCCATCGCCCCTGCCACCGCGAGCTTCCCGCCGAATGCCTACGTGCCCCTCGGCTACGTGTGGCAGTACCCGCCGCCGAAAGCGGTCGCGCTCTATCCCCCGGGACTGCCGTTGCACATGGCGGTGGCCTCGCTGCTGGGGCGCTGGGCCATCTATCTCGTCGCGCCGGTGGCCGCACTCCTGGCCGTGTGGGGCACCTACCGGCTTGGCGCCCTGAGTCATTCGCCGTGGATAGGCGCAGGTGCCGCGACGCTGCTCGCGTTCTCGCCACAACTGCTCGCCCAGTCCGTGTTGCCCATGGGCGACACGTTGGCCACGGCTTACTGGACATGGGCGTGTGTCTGGGCGATCGACCGGCGTCCAGTCGGGCAGGCGCTCGCAGGCGCGCTGGCCGGGCTGGCGATCGTGGTGCGGCCCAATCTCGCGCCGCTGCTGGCACCGGTGTTACTTTGCAGCGCCGCCAACGGCGGCGTCCGTGGAGCCATCGTCGCTGGACTCGCGGCCACGCCATTGGTCGGATGGCTCGGTTGGCACAACAGCGTCCTGTACGGCGGTGCGCTGGCAACCGGCTACGGGCCCGCGCGCGACCTCTTCGGGTGGGCGTATGGCTGGGACAACGTGCGTCGCTATGGAACCTGGCTGTTCCAGACGATGTCGCCCTGGCCACTCGTCGGGCTTCTGGCCTCGCTTGTCGGCGTCGCGAAGCGACCCTCCATGACCGTCGCAAGCCTGTGGCTCGTCGTCGCGACCACCGTGCTGCTCTACGTCTGGTACGTCCCCTGGCCGAACTGGACCTTCTCGCGGTTCCTGCTGCCGGCGTTCCCCGCGGTGTTCGTCCTCGCACTGGCCGGCGTGCAGGGACTGAGGCCGCGCTCGTCAGTGCCGGTGGTCTTCGCGGTGGCCTTCGGCGTGGCGTGGCAGATGCACTTCGTCCAGAACTCCGATGTGCGTCGCTTCCGCGTCGCGATGAGCCGCTTCGCAGACCTCGGTGCTCATCTCCGAGCGCAACCGGCGCCGGGCGTCGTCGTGACGCGCGTGCACAGCGGCAGCCTGCAGCACTACGCCGGGGCCGTCACCGTGCGCTGGGACCAGCTGTCGGTCGACGAACTTCGGCAGGGGCTTGCCGAAGAAATCGCCGCGGGACGGACGCCGCTGCTCGTGGACGATTCCGACGATCGCGACGAGTTCGAAGCGCGCTTCGGTCCTCTCTCATGCTGGGCCGAGACACAGACGCCAGTGTTCGCCGTCTCGAAGCACGCGGAGACGAGGCTTCTGACCGCCCGCGCAGGGTGCACGACGGCAAACTGACTGCATGCCGCGCGTATGACCGGCGCTCGGCAGACCGATGCCGACGGAATTCAGCGAGGCTTCCGCGCGACGAGGCGGACCATCCGAATCGGCTTGCCCGGCGCCCAGTCGTAGTCGCCGACGGTCTCTTCGTACTTGAGGATGGTGAAGCCCTCGAAGATCTCGAGCAGTTCGTTGGACCGGAATTCCCACTCCGCGCCGCTCGCGTCCCGATGCGCGGCCTCGACGACGACGAGACCATCGGGCCGCAGAGCGGTCCTGACGCGGAAGACACTCCGCTTCTCGATCGCGTAGAGAATCGCAATCAGGTCCCATTCGTTGCTGCCGAACGCGAACTCTTCGTCGGAGGCCAGTACGCCGCGAATCGACAGACCCTGCGCCGCGGCCGCGCTGCGGGCCTTGGCAAGGCCGACGGCTGACACATCGAAGCCGGTCACCTGCCACCCCTGTCGCGCCAGGAAGAGCGC
This sequence comes from Luteitalea sp., assembly GCA_035503395.1. GTDB lineage: Bacteria > Acidobacteriota > Vicinamibacteria > Vicinamibacterales > Vicinamibacteraceae > Luteitalea. The sequence goes on along the minus strand of DATJTM010000569.1, from coordinate 9,512 downwards.
GTTCCGGCCCTGACCCATTCCGACATCGAGGGCCTTGCCCGGAGTGACGCCGTTCGTCGCGTCGACGAGCAGGCGATTCGGCTCCGTCCTGAACTTCGGCGGGCCCGCGTACGCGCGGTCGTAGAGCACGCCCTCGTCGTGCGCGAGCGCGAGGCGAAGCGTCCTGTCTGCGCGGTCCGGGCTGAGACCGAGTGCGAGCAGGTGTTCGCGGTAGCGACGCAGCGTGTCGTCCCACGAGAGCGACGCGTGCGCCGGCAGCGTGCGCCACGTGTCGAACGCTTCGAAGGCCAGGCGGCCCTCCGACTGCTGTGCGCCGATCGGCAGTGCGCAGACCGACAGGGCGAGGACGACGAGTGCAGGACAGAGGCACGCGTGCAGACGACGGTGGCGGAGCAGGCGACGAACCATATCGTCTGCGGTCAGCGCGTGTTCTTCTCGGCGAGGAGCGCCACGATTCGACGCTCCCAGTCGTTCTTGTCGACCACGCCCGAATGCGACGCGGCGATGCGCCCTCGCCGATCAATCAGGAGTGTGAGCGGCAGGCTCGGGGCGACCTTGAAGGTGTCGGTCATCAACGCCAGGTTGCCGACGACCACGGGGTAAGTGATCGGATGCTCCTTCAAATACGGCCGAACCTTCGACCAGCCCTCGTCATCCATGGCAACGCCGACGCTGGTCAGTCCCCGCGCTCCGTACTTCTTCTGAAACGCCACGAACCACGGAATCTCGACCTTGCAACCGGCGCACCACGTCGCCCAGAAGTCGACGAGCACGACCCTGCCACGATGTGCGGAGAGTCGGAATGGCTTGCCGTGTGTGTCGTCGAGTGTGAAGTCGGGTGCCGCCGGCCTGGCCTGATCGCGTGGTGCCGCTGCCGTCACGGCGCTCATCACGATCAACAGCGCAACAGCGATTGAGGCGAGAGCACCGACGAGAGGCACGCGGAGTGCGAGACGGGCAATCATGGCGTCGTGACCTCACTAGCGTGGAGCGCCTGCGCGGAAGCGCGGGTGGCTGAGGGTACTCCAGTTGACGGCGTCAACGTTTCAGTTGACCATCAACCCTGTGACGTCAGCCGAGTTTCTCCGCTGGTTGAAGCAACAGGGCTGCGTCATCGACCCGACCCGTGGCAAGGGTGGGCACGTGCTGGTGACGCGCGGCGACCGCCGCTCCATCGTCCCGACGCACGGCTCGTCCAAGGAACTGGGCTCCGGGCTCGTCAACAGAATCAAACGGGACCTCGGTCTGCGGTAGGCCGAGACGCACGGACGGTTGCAGCGCGACGATTCTCGCGACTGCCGACAGAGAGGCAGCAGCCCAATGGAGTGGACCGACCTGACCTACCCGGTCGACCTGCGCCCTGATGACAACGACACGATCCTGGTGACGATGCCTGGCTTGCCCGGCGCGACCTTCGGCAGTGATCGGGCGGACGCGTTGGTGAAGGCGCAGGCGTTCCTCATCGACGCCCTCGAGTTCTTCATGACCGCCCGGGAGCCGATCCCGGCGCCGGTCAAGCGCGGCAGGCTCCGCGTGGGCTTGCCACCGTCGGTGGCTTTGAAGGTACGCCTGTACCAGGCCCTGCTGGACGCGAACATCTCGAAGGCTCGCCTGGCGGAGCAGATGGGCCAGCCGAAGCAGCAGATCGACCGATTGTTCAAGTTGCGGTATCGGTCACGAGTCGACCAGCTCGATGCGGCGTTCGCCGCGCTTGGTCTGGCGGTGGATCAACTGCAGTTCAGGAAGACGGCGTAGTCGCGTCGGCTATCTCCAATGAGATACGGCGCATTGAGGCAGCCCTCGAGCACAAGGACGAGTCTGAACTTCGATGTGGCTGAGCGAACGCGAACTGCGGAAACGGTGGCAGAAACGTAGCAACAGCTGGTGCTTCACGACCGCGCGCGATCTCGGCATCGAATCAGGACGACGGTTCGGGCAGCGCTGCGCGAAAATTGGGAGTGCGGAACGATCGCACGCGAGCATCAAGCCGCTCTCGTCGAACAGCGTGCAAACGCGAAGTGCTTGGTGGGTCTTTGGAGCCGACGACCGGACTTGAACCGGTGACCTGCTGATTACGAATCAGCTGCTCTACCAACTGAGCTACGTCGGCGGGAGGAGGGACCGGCAACTGGCCGGTAAACAACCCAACGAGAATACCACAGGCACGGAAGGGCCGGCGACGCCGATCCGTGCCGGGCCGTCGCGTCGGTTGCTTCGAAACGAGCGCTTCCGACTGCCGAAGGGCCTACACCGGCCAGGCGCCTGCCGCCGGACCGAGCCCCGGCGACGGCGGCTAGCAATCAGCCCGCGCGCTGCGTGTCGGCGACGAGCGGACCGCCGCGTTCGAAGCGGACCCAGCTGCCCGAAATCCGTCGTTCGTGCGGCCGGAACGTCGCCTTGTACGAGAGGTGCGCCGAGTCGGCGACGTACAGGCCCAGGTACAGGAAATCCAGCTTCTGCGCGACGCAGTACTGCCACTGCTTGAGGATCGTGTACGTGCCGGGGCTGTACCGCTCGTAGGCCGGGTCGAAGCAGCAGTAGACCGCCGACAACGAGTGGTCGCCGCGGTCGGCCACCGCCACCGACACCAGGGTGTCGCCGTGGTACAGCGCGAACTCGATGCTGTCGCAGCAGGTCTCGACGAGGAACGCCGCGTAGGTCTCCACGTCGGTCGTCTCTTCGTGGTCCTCGCCCGTCGTCAGGCCGCGGCCCCACTTGTGACGTGCGTAGAGCGCCGCCCGCTGTTCGTCGGCGACCGGCCGATTGACCTCGAGCCGGAACGTCGCGTCGCCGAGACGCAGCGTCCGTCGATGGGTGGCCGAGGGGGAGAAGTCGGCCACCGGCAGGCGAATCGCCTCGCAGGCGCGGCAGGCCGGGCACGTGGGGCGATACAGGAAGACGCCTTGACGACGGTCGCCGGCAGCCAGCGCCGCGTCCACTTCACCACCCGTCAACGGGCGCGCCGGCACCCGCAAGGGCAGACGGGCCACATGACCGGCCAGGTACGGGCACCGATCCAGCTCGTCGTACACGATGAAGGTGGCGACCACTGGTTCTATCGTACCGCCAACCCCGCGGCGTCCAGCCCCGGCGGGCGTTGGACCAGCCGAGCCATGCGCTATAGTCCCGCGCATGCGCGTCCTCCATACCCTCTCGCTCGCCTCGCTCCTCCTGGCCTCGGCAGTCCTCCCCGCAGCGGCGCAAGCGCCGGCCGCCCCCACCGGCCAACCGGCCGCGTCGGGCACGCGCCCGCCTCGCCCCGTCATCGGCGGCCAGGACTGGGTGCAGTTGTTCAACGGCAAGGACCTGACCGGGTGGGTCAACGTCGGCCAGGAGAAGTGGACGGTCGAAAACGGCGAACTGCACGGCGTGGCCGTTACCAAGGGCTACGGCTACCTGAAGACCGAGAAGACCTACAAGGACTTCACGCTCTCGATGCACTTCAAGTGCGAGGGCGACGGCAACAGCGGCGTCTTCTTCCACTCAGACTTCAAGCCGGGCACCGCCGACGTCTCGCAGGGCCTGCAGTTCGAGGTCGACTGCGGCATGATGAAGCACACCGGTGGCCTGTACGGTGACGGGCGCAACTGGATCGTCTGGCCGGCGCCGGAGAACGAAGCCGTCGTGCGACGTGGCGAGTGGAACGAGTACGTGATGACCGTCGTCGGCAACCGCTACATCTCGCGGTTGAACGGCGTCGTCCTCGTCGATTTCACCGACCCCTCGCCGAAGTCCGTCGACGGCGCGATCTCACTGCAACTGCACTCGGGCGGCACGGGCGACATGAAGTTCCGCGAGATCTGGCTGCGGGATCTGACGAAGCGATAGACAGGTTGCGGCAAAGACGGACGGCCCGGCGGGCCGTCCCTACCGAATTGGATCTGCAGCCAGGTGTAGGCGTCGGGCTTCGTCCGACGCTCGGCATGCCGTCCGCCGGACAAGTCCGGCCGTTACGTGTGCAGTCGACGAGGTCGAAGCCGACAGAGGTCTTCGACAATCGCGCATTCCCGCATTCCCGCATGCCGTGCGGAGACTGCCCGTCGTGCGACGCGCTAGTTCGGTACGCGCCGTCGGGCGTCGGCGAGCAGGTCGTGCAGCGTGACCGCCAGGTCGCGTAACGAGAACGGCTTGGCGAGGCGGCCGGCGAAGCCGACGCTCTGGTACTCGGCGAGCAAGCCGGTGTCGGCGTAGCCGCTCATCACGATCGCGCAGACGCGCGGGTCGTACTGTCGCAACTGCGCCAGCGCCTCGGCGCCACCCATGCCACCCGGTACCGTCAAGTCCATCACCACGGCCTCGAACGGCTCGCCCGCGTCGCGCGCCTGCAGGTAGCGCTCGATCGCCATCTCGCCGTCGGAGACGATGTCCGGCGTGTAGCCGAGCGACTTCAGCATCGACGCCGTGACTGTCGCAATCGACCGGTCGTCGTCCATCACCAGCACGCGACCGCGCCCATGCGGCGTCGCCACCGTCGGTGTGGTGGTCGTGGCGGCCACCCGCTTGAACGACCGCGGCAGCAGGATGTGGAACGTGGTGCCGCTGCCGACCACGGATTCGGCGTGCAGCAACCCGCCGTGATTCTTGATCACGGCATGCGACACGGCCAGCCCGAGGCCGGTGCCCGACGGCTTCGTCGTGAAGTACGGGTCGAAGATCCGCTCGAGATGCTCCGGCGGAATGCCCGGGCCGCTGTCCTTGATCGAGATGCGGACGTACTGACGCGGCACCGCGAGCGGCTCCGGCCCCGGCGCCATCCGCACGTTGCCGCACACCACCTGCACGTTGCCGCCGCGCGTCATCGCCTGCTTGGCGTTGAGCACGATGTTGTGGACGACCTGCTCGATCTGGCCCTCGTCGGCTTCGACCGCCCACAGGTCCGGCGCGAGGTCGATGACGCAGCGCACGTTCGAACCGCTCACGGCGAATCGCGTCGTCGCGTCCACGAGGTGCCCGACGTGCATCGGCCGCTTCACCGGGTCGCCGCCGCGCGAGAACGTCAGCAACTGGTGGGTCAGCGTGCGCGCGCGGAGGCAGGCGCGCTCGGCTTCCTCGAGCCACTGCGCCGTCTCACGCGACAGCGTTTCGTCGCTGCGGGCCAACGCGATGTTGCCGACCACGGCGGTCAGCACGTTGTTGAAGTCGTGGGCGATGCCGCCCGCCAGCACGCCGAGGGACTCGAGCTTGCTGGCGCGGACGCGCTCCTGCATAAGGCGCACGCTCTCGGTGATGTCGCGCACGACCAGGGCCACGCCGATCTTCTGCGGCTTGCGCTCATCGGTCGAGGGCGAGCCGTCCGGCGCCGTCGCCGCGATGATGGTCGATGCCGCCGTCGGCTGGTCCGACGTCTCTTCGTCCGCGTCGTAGATCGGCGCGCCCGTGAGGCTGACCGACAGGCGTGACCCGTCCGGAGCGATCAACGAGGCATTGGTCTCCGAGTCGGGCATGCGGCCGGTCTCGAGGATGCGCAGGATCGGCACCTCCTGCACCGTCATGCCCTCCGGATCCCAGAGGCACAGCACATCGTCGATCGACTTGCCGATCGCCTTCTCCTCGGTGCGGCCGGTGAGTCGCGACGCCACGACGTTCAGCATCGTCACGCGGCCCTGGAGGTCGGTCGTGATCACCGCGTCGCCGATGCTGCGCAGCGTGACGGCCAGGCGCTCCTTCTCGGCGGCCAGGCCTTCGCGGGCGGTGGCCTCGAGCTGCGCCATCTCCATCACGCGCTTCTGCTCGGCGTGCAGCCGCCCGAAGTAGACCTTGTACGAGTGGTAGATGAAGCCGATCGGGACGGCGATGAAGAGGATGATCTGCCAGACGTCGTACTGGACCAGGAGCGGCGCCCACTTCACGACACCGGCGCCGGCGGCCACGAAGCCGGCAGTGAGGAAATAGCCCGGTGCCGTCCACAGGAAGTTGTCGTGCCAGCACGGCCACCAGGGCTGGCCGGTCGAGATCGCCACGGCCGTCGACACGATCAGCGAGTTGGCGAGGAAGTAGGCCGACGTGGCGCCGACGAGCGGCATGTAGTGCAGCGCCTCGGTGTACTTCCCGAGTTGGCCACCTAGCGTGAGGAACGCCGAACCGGCCGCCGCCACCGACAGCACCAGCATCATGCTGTTGAACAGATGACGCCACAGTGGCTGGTTCGTCTTGGCGTGGAAGGCCGACTGCACCCAGCCGGACACCGCGGCGATTACGAGGGCCGGCCCGAAGCCCACCGTCAGCATTGCCACGAACAGCGCGGCGAACGACGTCGACATCGTCGCCCACCCGCGCGCGAGCGGGACGTGAATCTTCAGGGCGGACAACGCCGCAGCCAGGCCCAGCAGGGCAGCGACGGGATACGGCTGTTCCAGTACGGAGGGCGCTGCGACGATCAGCAGGCCGAGCCCGATGATGATCACGCTGCCGACGTAGGTGGACAGCCAGCGCTGTGACTTGGTCGTCGTCAATCGAGTCCGCGCAAATGCTCCAGTCGGAATATCGGCTGCAGCCGCGGCGGACCTCAATGGTGCGCGCACTGTTCAGCGCCGCACAAGCAGAGATATGTCCTTAGCTAACCAAGGTTTGTACGAACTCGACGGTTTCGACGACTGAGAAGTCGCCGCTCCAGCGCACGCGCGCCTCTCCGCGAGGTGCCACGCCCATGAAGGTAGCCGGCTGGGTAGAGGCCATTGCCCAGGCAACCCCCAGATCTGGTATGCCCCAGCGGACCGTGTGCCCGACCGCCGCCGGCATCGTGAGTGACGACCCGGCCAGCGTTGCCGATCCCGGCGCCGACACGCGGCCGGACGGGTCGGACACGACGTCGAGGCCGCCGATGCGGTAACGCCCCGGCGGTGCGCCGGCAGCCATGATCGCGTCGGTGACGAGCAGGCAGCGGTCCGGCGTCTTGGCGCGCACCATCACCCGCACGGTGGAGGGCGGCAGGTGGTGGCCGTCGACGATCAGCGACGCCGTCAGGCGGTCGTCGGCGAGCTGGTCCCAGATCGGATTCGGGTGACGCGGCAGCGTGACCGGACAGCCGTTCCCCAGGTGGGTCGACATCGTCGCGCCGGCACTCACCCCCGCGGCGATCTGCGCGGTCGTGGCGTTCGAGTGGGCGAGGGCGACGCGGACGCCGTTGGCCGCCGCGTATTCGATCACCGGCAGCGCGCCCGGCACTTCCGGCGCCAGCGTCAGCAGCGTGATGCGACCGTCAGCCGCATCCTGCCGCCGCTTGAAGTCGTCGATGCTGGCGTCGACGACGCAGGGCAGCGGATGGGCCCCGCGAAAGCCGTCGACGGGCGAGATGTACGGGCCTTCCATGTGGATGCCCGCGATGATCGGATGCCGCGTGGCGAGCAGCGCGCGCGCACACGTCGCGAAATGCTCCGTCGTCGACGTGATGATCGTCGGCAGGCACAGGCCCACGCCTGTCGCTTCCATCGCCGTGAACGAGGCGACGAGCTGTTCCTGGCTGACCCCTGCTTCGTTGTAATCGACGCCGGCGAACCCGTTGACCTGCAGATCGAAGAAGGATGGTCCTGCGTACTCAGGCATTCGATGGCACCTGCCGGATACGTCCGAGCTCGCCGATCAGCACCACCACCAGCGCGAACGCAATCAGGTACGCCGACGCGCACGCGAGGAACACGGGCGCGTAGCCGGCGCCCTCGACGACGTGCCCGATCATCCGCTGAGTGACGACACCCGCGAGGCTGCCGAGGAGGCCGCCGAGCCCGGTGACCGAACCCACGGCGCGGGCCGGGAAGACCTCGGCCGGCAGGATCACGTTGCCCCAGGCGCCGTGACAGAACATCGCCGCGGTCACGCAGATGAGGGCGAGCGTCGTGATGTCGAGGCCGATGCCGGCGGCGTAGGGCGCGATGGAGTCGATGCGGGCCAGCGCCAGGAAGAGCACGAGCGCGGTGGCCGACACGGTGAACGTGGTGATCTTGCGCGCCTTGTTCACCGTCATGCCGAGCGACGACACCATGTAGCGCGGGATGGCGCCAGACGCGATGTTGCCGGTGGCCAGCGCGGCGTAGGGCAGCCAGCCCACGGCCAGCAGCGTCGTGCGCGGGATGGCGAACGTGTCCTCGAGGTACTTCAGCACCCAGAAGTTGAGGAGGTACGAAATCGGATCGGTGAGCACGCGCGCGGCGACGCAGCCCCACGTCTCCTTCATCGTGAGGAGCACCCGCATCGGCGGCGGGGCCTCCGCCTCGCTCGCGACGCGTTCGGAGGTGATGAGCTGACGTTCCTCCGCGGTGATGTTCCGGTGGTCCTCCGGCTTGTGATAGAGCCAGAACCACAGGGGCAGCCACAACAGGCCCAGCGCTCCGGAGACGATGAAGGCGGCCCGCCAGCCGAAGTACAGGCTGATGGCGCCGATCAGCGGCACGGCGAGCGTGGAACCGAGGGCCGTGCCGGCGTTGAAGATGCCGACGGCCAGCGCCCGTTCACGAACGGGGAACCACTCGGTGGCGGCCTTGACGCCGCCCGGAATGACGGCCGCTTCGGCCGCGCCGAGCGAGAAGCGCGCGACCTGGAAGTGGAACGGCGTGCGCGCCAGCGCATGGCTCATCGCCGCAATCGACCAGGCGAAGACGAAATACAGGTAGCCGCGGCGCGTCCCGATCACGTCGAGGATGCGTCCGCTGACGAGGTACATGACCGAGTAGCTCATCAGGAACGCGGACGTGATCTGCCCGTACTGCGCGTCGGTGAAGCCGACGTCCTTCTGAATCTGTGTGGCGAGGACCGACAGTGCCTGGCGATCGAGATAGTTCAACTCGGACGCCAGGCACAGCAGCACCGCGATGTACCACCGCAGGTGCGGGATCTTGCGCGGCTCGCCGGACACGCGCGCTACGCCCGGGGACCGGTGGTGTCGGCCTGCAGGCGTGACGCCGCGGCCGTGTCCAGGAACAGCCGCAGGCGCGGGTGCGTCTGCAGGATCGAGGCGGGCACATCCGGCGTGATCGGCCCCTCGAGCGCCTTCTGCACGGCGGCGGACTTCCGCTCGTCGGGCACCATGCAGAACACTTCGCGGCTCTTCAGGATCTGCTTCACCGACATGCTCAGCGCCTGCGCCGGCACCTCGGCGAGGCCGCTGAACCAGCCTTCGCCCACCTGCTGCATCCGGCACGCTTCATCGAGGTCGACAACGTGGTACGGCGCCTCGGTCTCGAAGTTGGCCGGCGGATCGTTGAACGCCAGGTGGCCGTTCTCGCCGATGCCGCAGCAGCACAGGTCGATTGGCCCGGCCGAAATCGCCGCGTTCGCCTCGGCCAGCACCTGGGCCGGGTCCCCCTCGCCGTCAAGCAGGAAGGCCGACCCGATCGGCACGCGGCTGAACAGCCGCTCGTTCAGGTACTTGCGGAAGCTGGCGCCGTGAGTGACCGGCAACCCGATGTACTCGTCGAGGTGGAACGCATCGACCTGCGCCCACGGGACGTCGGTGCGCGCGACCAGCGCGTCGAGGAACGTGAACTGCGAGGCGCCAGTGGCGACGATGATGCGCGCGC
>DATJTM010000568.1:0-9530 GCA_035503395.1 Luteitalea sp. | reverse complement strand
CGTCTCGAGGTCCAGCACGGCCGACCCCGAGCTGCCGCCCAGGGTCGTCGCGTCGTGCGCAAATGCCCACACGCCCTCGGGCGGGGCCGCGATCTTGCCGGGCGAGAAGCGCTTCACACCGTACACGCCGCCGAACACGCGACGGGCGACGGCGGCGCTCGGCACGCCGAGAGGGTCCTCGGCCGGGTAGCCAACCACCGCAATGTCGCGTCCGGCCTCGAGCGCGACGTCGACGAAGGGAATCGGCGGCGGCAAGGCGCCCCGATGACTCGGCGACAGCTGCAGGATCGCCAGGTCCGGCGCGTCGGCGTCGGTCAGATCGGCCAGGTACACGACCTGATCGACGCCGACTTCGAATGCCTCCGGCGTCCCCGCCAGCACGAACTCCTCGCGCAGATCGACGCGCGCCGACATGGCGTCGGTGCCGAAGGCGCGACGGAACACGAGGTGCGTCTGATCGCGCGCGACGAACTCCGCGGCGACGTGCGCGTTGGTGACGACGAGGCCGTCGGCGATGATCCAGGCGGTGCCGGCATGATGCAGCCGCGGATGGCCGGACAGTTCGACGCGGCCCACGCTGGCCAGGTGCGGTTCATACCGCACGCGCGTCGCGTCGATGCGACGTCGCAGCTCCGGCGACTCGGGGAGCTGGATGCGATTGCGCTGTACGAGCATCGACGGCCGGCCATGCGCCAGCACGATGGCCTCGACCTGCAGGCGCGCATCGCCCTCGATACCGCGGGCCGAGGCGCCCCAGCCAGGTGATCCCTCGACGAAGGCGCGGATGGACGCCGGGCTCACACCGATGCGGGCGGCAGGCGTCGGCAGGGCGTCGCGCACGGTCATCGCCAGCAGTTCGCGCGCGATTGCCGCATCGCTTGCGAGGACAGCCTCGGCGCGCTCGCGAAGAGTCATGATCCACTCAACGTGCGGAAGGTGCGGCGCCGTACGCGGGGTGTGGCGTCGCCCTTGCAAAGGGAACCGGTGAGCGCGGCGCCGACTGATTGCGACACACACAATGGGGTGTGTGTTCGCACTACAAAGCCCGGTCGGCGTCGCTTCTTTTCAACGCCAGTCGCGTCTCTCGGTACAAGACTTGTACGAGCAGCCGGTGCGGTGGCCGTCAAGGGAATCGGTTACGACAGCTGCGGCGCAAGGACTCTCGGCGCAGCACACCCCGCTCTCCGAACAGTCGGGACTCATGACGTGGCGGTGTCTGGTGTGACGTTCGCTCTGCCGGCGACCGGCGAATGGGAAGGTTGGTTCCACTGCCACCAACTGGGTTCGAGCTGGAGGCGATTGTCGGAGTACGCCACGCTGATCGGATCACCGGTTCCGTCGATCGAGAACAGCAATACGCCCTGGTCGTGGGGAGCGGCGTAGTATCGCTTGCCCTCGAGGAGTGCGTGCATCTTCATGGTGGTTCCCGGCGGCGCATGACGTCTGCCTTCTTATCCCGCATCCTTCGACAACGAAGCCGGTGGACGCCACGAACGACGTCCGCAATCGCCTGCGAATCATGGTCGAGTCGCGTTCGCTTCCTCCCTCACTGATGCCCTTGGTTAGCAATAGGGTTGTTTTTGGCAGGCCGGGCTGGAACGCTCGGATGCATGGCGTTGATTCCCCGCCGGTGATCGAGGAGAGGGCGTGACCGCTCGAAAGTCTGTGACGCGCCGCGGCGCGAGTCACACGCCGCCGTCGCAACGTCGAGGTGAGTCGCGCGACACGGACGCCAACGTCGAGGCGTATTCGCCCGATTCGGACTCGCGGCGCCCGGGCGGCGACGCACCGACTCCCGGTGACTTCGTGGTGATCTACACCGGCCGCGCCGGTTTTCCGACGCCCACCGTGCAGTTGCAGCGGGTGCAGCAGGACGAGCGGCCCTGGCTGATTCGGGCGACGTTCGAAAGTGCCGACGATGCCGGTCCGCGATTCGAAGCCGTGGCGCGGGCGCTCGCGGAAAGTGCGCGCAGCCGGGCCTGGCGCTCTTGTCTGCACACCGGCCTGATGTCGCTGCTCGGGTCGTAGCGTGAGTGATCGGTCGGAGTCGTTGGTCGACTGTGGGGAGACGACCAGGCACCACATCGCCATCCGCGGCTCGCCCACGACGGGCCACCTGAATCGGCCGGCCGCCCTCGGCGGCGCGTCATGCGACCGCGCGTAACACGCGTCGCTGTTCCAGAACATCGCCCTCCGCACCGCGCCCGCTCGGGCGTAGGGTGCCTCAGGTGTCGACCGCGATTGCCGAAGCCGCGCCGTGCGCCGCGGCGGCGACGCTGTCGAGGCGGTCGCGTGAGGTGTCGAAGGGCCACTCTCCCGCCCGACCGCGCGGGACTCTCACTGATCCTGTTCGCCACCTTCCCGATTGCCGATGTCTCTCCGCTGCGGGCAGTCTGGAACCATGCGGCGACTGGAGGAGCGGGTCGAACTCATGCGGCCGTTCCGTCTGCGACAGCTGGCTCCGGAGACACTGGCCGCCGCCCAGCACATCAGGGAGGCGCTGGCCTCCCTGAGGGCAACGGCGGCCAACGGCCGTGAACTGGTGGCGGCGAGTCGCGCCCAGCGGGACAAGATGGCCGCGGCGCGCCGCCGGCTGCTCGAAGGCGCCCGCCCGCGCGACCGGTCTTCACCGTGACGCCCGCACGAAGGTCGGCATGCTCCATGCTAGAAGTTCACTGACAACGGGGGCGCCGCGACGGCACCGACGTCGCGAGCGACGCGCCCCACGCGGAGGTGTCGAGTGTCAGTGGTGCAAGGGGCCTGCGGACTGGCGGGATCACCCGCCGTCCACCGGTGTGACGTGTGTAAGACTGCGCTACGCCGTGCCGCAGATTCGGCCGTCCGCCCTCGTCGTCACGGGATGGCGCGATGAACCTGCCGCTGAGTGACACGGATCTCGTCACGCCCCTCGTGTTGCTGGTCGACGACTACGCCGACACCCGCGACCTCTATCGGCTCGCACTGGAGGTGCGCGGCTTCCGCGTCGTCGAAGCGGTCAATGGTCAGGAAGCCGTCGAACTGACCCGAGCCCTGCGACCGGCCGTGGTGCTCATGGACCTGTCGATGCCCGTGCTGGATGGCTGGATGGCAACCAGGCTCCTGAAGGCAACGCCCGATACCGCCGGCATTCCCGTGGTGGCACTGACCGCGCATGCCCGCGAAATCGATCGCACGCGGGCGCTGGATGCCGGATGCGACGTCTTCCTGTCCAAGCCCTGCCTCCCGAGCCATCTGGTCGAACGAATCAACCAGGTGCTGCGCCGGGGTGACGCCCCGTCGGTGGCCGACGAACGGGAGTTCAACTAAGTCTGGATCCAACGTGTCTTCCGTGGCACGCTTGTGGTGTCGGTGCCGGCTCGCCGTGGATCTGCGACCGCCACCGCAACAATCCCCCCGATGACGGTCCTCCCGTATCGGCATCGACGCACGCGGGTCGGCCGACTGCCACGAACACGCGCCTGCGTGACGCCGCGAGTCTGGGGTACGCTCTCCCTTCCTGATCGACCGAACGCTCCAGGGAACGCCTCGCATGCCTGACCTCCCGTCGCTCGGCTTGCCTACGCTGCTGTCGCTCTTCTTCGCGGCGCTGACCGTGGCTCGCCATACCGGCGCCCCGCACGGACGCCGCTGATTCTTCCCGCTCCCTCGTTCTATGACGACACCGCCAGAGGCCAACGATGTCCACGTCGTGTTGACGGTCGGCGAGCTCCGCGCCCTGCTCGCGGAACTGCCCTACGACATGCCGGTGGCCGTCGATGCGTATGAAGAAGGTCTGACGATCGAGGCGGTGCACGTGCGTACGTGCGCCACGCGGTGGACGGCGCCACCGATACATCCGTCGCAGGGTGAGCTGTTCGACGTCGACGAGGCCAACCCCGACTGGGCCCAAGGCCCGACGGTGCTGGTCATCTCGCGCCACGACGAAGACGAGTAGCGGCCGTGGCTCCCGGCGAAGAACGGATCGCCTGCACACTGTTGCCGACCGAGTATCGACAGCGGATCGCCGAGATTGCCTCCCTCAGTCGCGACGCACTGCGAGGGGTCGAGCAGCGCGGTCTCGTGCTCGATCTCCACTACGCCCCGGAGGCGGTCGAGCGCGTGCGTACGCTCGTGTCGCAGGAGCAGGCGTGCTGCGGCTTCCTCCACTTCGAGCTGCGCGAAGGCGACGACGATGTGCAATTGCTGGTGACGATGCCACCGTCGGCCGTGGACACGGTTCCGGAACTCCTGACCGAGCTCACCGGCGGCGTGCTCGCTGAGGCCCGTCGTCGCACGTGACGGCACGCCTCAGCGTGGCGGCGTCGCGAGCCGGCGCTCGAACTCGTCGAGCCGTGCATTGATCGCCTGCCAACGTCCTTCTTCGGCGGTCAGGCTGTCGGTCATCGCCGATTCCTGCAATTGCAGTTGCTGCTCGATCTGGCGTCGTTCCTGAACGCGCAGTCGCACCGCCGGCAGTTCGGCCTGCAGCGACTGCCGCCGCCCGCTGTCGACCTCGTCGGCCACTTCGGCTTCGAACTGCTTCAGACTCTGCGCGGCATCCTGCGTCTCCAGCGATGCCGCGAGCAGGCGCGTGCGCAACGCGTCGACATCTCGCGTGAGGCGGTACAACCGCTCCTCCTGCATCGCGGCGCGTATCGTCACCAGTTGCAGCGTGGCGGTGTCGCGCGCGGCGCGATCGACCGTCTGCCGCAACTGACGGACTTCGGTCAGGAGCTGCTGCAGCGTGTCGGGTGGTTGGCCGGTGCTGGAGGGCTGGGCGAACGCAGCCCCAGGAAGCACGAGCAGCGCCGACACCACGAAGCCCAACGAATTGTGGAATGCCAACATCGCGTCGCCTTTCGGTGAGATCGTGAGACGTCGTCAGTATCGACTGCTTCAACGCGTGAAGAAGCCCCGTCGCGTTCGCACGTTCACTCCCGGTCTCGACACCGTGACGTCGACGTCGACGAACTTCGCCTTGCCCCCATCGTCGAAGGTGCCCGTCGGCGGTTCGTATGCCAGCACGTAGTATCCCTGCTCGGCTGCGACGACCTTCTCGAGCAGCGGACCGACGTCGTTGCTCGCACCGAAGTAGAGCCCGCCCAGTTCGTCGGCGACGGCGTGCAATCCCTCGTCCTGGAACGCACGGTCGTTCGACGATGCCGCAGTGACGCCGGCCAGATCGATGGTGTGCACGGTCACCCCGGCCTCGCCGGCCAGCTTGCCCAGCCGACGCAGGCGCGCCGCGGTGCCGTTGTACTTCACATCCCAGACAACCGTTCTCATGGCGCCGCCCGGTGGCACGTCGGACTCGACTGCGGTGAGCGCTATCAGCTCCGACAGCACGAACACGACCTTGCGACCTGACAACGGTCGCAGGCTGAGTACGAGGGAGTTGAGGCTGCCGAGCGTGCCTTCGACGTACACGGTGTCCCCTCGGTTCGGCCCGGCCACGGTCGCGCCAGAGCGGCTCATGAGGCCACCTCTCCAGCGATTGGCCTTGTACTGCATACCTGCCACCGACCGCGCAAGTTCGCTCCGGCTACTCGACAGCCGCGTCTGGTGCGTCCCGATTACGCCGGTCCGCAGGATGCCGATGGCCACACCCGATGGCACGTCGCCTGCGAGCATGGCAAGAAGGCCGGCCTTGGCGCGCGCGAAGCCGTCCGGCGACATCGCAAGGTCGTCGATGAGGAATACCCAGGCGCCCTCGTCGGTAGAGGTCGCAGGCGCGCGGCTCGGCGCCGTCTCCGTCTCGAGGGTCCCTCTCGACGACTCCTTCGTCGGGGCCGGCGACGGCGGCGTGGCTGCAGCCGTGCGGGCGTAGAAGCGAAGGTCCATCAGAGGCACGAGCGTGCCCGCCTGCCTGACGGTCACTTCGTCGGGCCTGATGTCGGTCACCGGACGCTTCCGGCTGTCGAGGAACAGCGCATCGAACTGGATGCGCTCGGTGGTGACACGGAAGGTCTGCGCGTCGGGTCGGGGACGGTCCTGCCCCACCGCAAGGAACGCCGTCGCTATCGCCAGCACGAGGTACTGGGTCCACATCGAAGGTGGGCCGACTCTAGTAGCTTCGGGGCCACCGGTCAAACCCCGGCGCGGGGCAGTGCGCGTCCTGCTTGACGAGGACCTGCCGCCCGACCTGACGAAGTTGCTCACCGGCCATGTGGCGTTCACCGTCCAAGGCCTTGCATGGGCGGGTACGAAGCACGGCGCGCTCCTGACACGCGCCAGCGGCGAGTGCGACGTCTACGTCACCATCGACGGCAACATCGAGCAAAGGCCACACGTCGCCAACCTGCCGTTCGGCGTGGTGGTCATCGCCGCCGCGTCGAGCCGCATGGCCGACCTGCAGCCCGTCATCCCAGACCTGCTGCAGGTTATCGGTGGCGTACGGCCGGGTGAAGTGCGACGCGTCCGGATTGGTAGTCGGACGCGGGTCTATACACAGACAGCATCGTGACCGCGTCCGAAATGACGCGTCAGAATGAGCTATCCGAAGCCGGCGCATTACCTGATCGATGGCCGGTATCACCGGTCTCACTCGATTCGATCCCACGTCAAGCAGGCGCTCGAGAGGATGCAGTTCAACGCCGGCCGATCGACCTGCCCACGTAAACGCGGCAACGTGAGCCAAGCTCTGGGAGGAGCTGACGCTTGCGCAGAACGACCACGACACCGAGGCGGTCGAGAACTCGACGTCGAAGGCGCCCTGGCGTTCGCCGAGCGCACCCTGCCGCGCGCCGCGGCTCTGTGGGTGCAGGCGCCGTTAACCTACAAGCAGCTGCTTCACCACCTGTTCTACCCGGATGGGACGCGTACGACGCCCAACGGTTCGTTAGAACCGCCGTAACCGCTTCTCTTTCGGGTACTTTGGAGCCTCGTGCACTGGAGCATTTGGTGTCCCCAACGGGATTCGAACCCGTGTTTCAGCCTTGAAAGGGCCGCGTCCTAGGCCTCTGGACGATGGGGACGTGAGGCAGGTGCCCGGCAAGCCCGGGCGGACTCAACCGACCCCAGAGGATACCACAGGCGCCCTACTCGGCGGAGGGCTCCGCAGCGCCAGCCTGGACGATGCGCGTTCCTTCGAGCAGGCCCGCGGCTTCTCGCAGCGTCGGCGCAGCGTGGGCGATGAACTCCCCGAACTTCTCGAGCAGCTTCTGCCGCCGCTGCGGGTCGGCCTCGGCCGCCTGCAGGTGGTCGTTGAAGTCGGTCAGCACCGTCGCCATCGTCTCGAGCAGCTGCGCAAGCCGGCGCGAGCGATCAGCAGCCTCGTCGAAATGCTCCGTCGTCATGTCCGTGCCGTGCTCGCACCCACCGGTGGTGCCACGAAGCGCACGCCGCCCGGCCGCATCACGTAATGGCACGCTGACGCGTCGAGCACTTCCCCATCAGTGTTGATCTTGATCGACCGTTCGAAGGTCAACGAGATCTCGCGCGCCCGGAAATAGGTGACGTCGTCTTCGTCGAGGTGCTCGCCGCTCGACAGTCGCGGCAACAACGTCAGGAAGTCCAGCGTCGACCCCGCCCGCACCAGGCACACCTCCATCTCGCCATCGTCGGGGACTGCCGTGGGCGCCAGCTGATGGCCGCCGCCGATGTAGGCGCCGTTACACACCGCGAACAGCTGCAGGTCGAGGTCGAAGGCACCGCGCGAGGTCTCGACGTGCGTACGCACTGGCTCGTATTCCAGGAAGGCTTGCGCGCCGCCGATCAGGTAGGCGAGCTTGCCGACGACCTGCTTGAGATCGCTCGAGACCTTCGCAGATGTCTCCGCCGTGAAGCCGCCGGCCGACGCGTTGAGGAACAGCCGGCCGCCGAGATCGACAACGTCGAGCGTGCGCACGTGTCCGTCGAGCAACGCCGCCAAGGCCGCGTCAGGCGACTCGATGCCCAGCATGCGCGCGAAGTCGTTGCCAGTGCCGACGGGCAGGATCGCGAGTGCAGTCTCGTCACGACGCGCACTCGCCGCCACGCCGTTCAGCACCTCGTTGAGGGTGCCGTCGCCTCCCGCCGCAACCACGACGTCGACGCCCTGATCAGCAGCATCGCGCGCGAGAGTTTCGGCATGGCGCGGACCTTCCGTGAGATGGACGTCTGCCGCGTGACCCTGCCCGACGAGCGCTTGCGCGACGTCCTCGGCGCGACTGCCCTCTTCGGCCGTGCCGGCCGCGGGATTGGCGATCAATGCGAATCGCATGCGCTTACTCGGCCGGTGGCAACTGCGCCAGCTGTGGCGGCGTGCGGTCCTTGCGCGACGGTAACCAGCCACGCAACCTTTCGAGCGTCCGCCGTGGTGACGGGACGCCACCTTTCACCTGCGCGAGGAGTTGCTGTGCGATCACGCGACCGCGCCCCATCCCCTCCGACGTGTACGACGTGATCGTCTCCGGCGTGATTGCCACACCGTTCAGCGCCCACGCGGTCAGCGCGCGGCCGATCGCGTAGGTGCCCGCGTACGCGATCACCACCTTCGGCACGAGCCCGGCGACGGGGATCAGCCCGACCAGCTGCCGCGCCACCTGCCGAAAGAGGAAGCCGCCGCCGATCACGCCGAGCAACTCGCTGACCATCGACCGCGGGTCGTCCCGCCGGCCCGCCGCGAGCGCGATCTTGTAGCCCATTACGAGTTGGTTCTTGGTGAGGATCACCATGTCGCCAAGATTCAGCGGCGCGTTGAGGACCGGGATCGTCTCGGCCAGCCCCGTCGTGACGGCGAACGACGCATTGGCCTTCGCGGTCTCGTCGACGAGCGCCGCGGCGACCACCGGACGAAAGATGGGCAGCGCCGATGCGAGGGCCAGCCGAAGATCGCCCTCGACCTGCGTGATGACCGCTTCGAGCAATTCACCAGGCGCGGCCACTGGGTCCACCACGGCGACACGGGCCGACTCCGCCACGCGCCTGGCGCCGGCCTCCTTCGCAGCGGTGCCGACGACCAACGTCAGCCGCGGCCAGCGCGCCCTGATGCAGTGCTCGTCGACGCCCTTCATCGCGATCGACAACTCGGGCGTCCGCGACACCAGCACGACGAGCAGTGGCACGTCGGTGCGGTTCGGCACATCGGCCGGCAGTGCGGTGACGACGGAGGGATGCACACCGCCGCCATCGACCCCTCCCAGCCCGGCCCGCACGCGCTCGGCCGTCTCGCGATCGTCGGCGACCACGAGCAATTCGAAGGGCGTGTCTGCCGTCTCGCGGATGCGGTCGAGATCGACGTCGCTGATGACCCGCCAGAGGTTGGCCAGCTTGAGCGAGGAAACCATGAGTCTCTGCAGTGTACCTGCCGTGCTCGGCTTCCGCGTACCAGGGCGTCACCTCAATCGACAGGTGTCGCGTGATGCGTCCATCCGGACGCCAGGGCCGTAGTTCAACGCTTCATAGAGAGGGTGTCGGCTGTCCGCGTCGCGCTTCGGCGCGACAGCCTCCGCCTCGACGGCCAGCGAAGGCTGGTGCGCCCGGTGGGACTCGACCGCGAGGCGAGCAATGGCGGAGCCGAGCGGCTGAGGACGGCCGGCGCGGCGTGCCTTCGAGAGGGGCCTGCCGAGCCG
>DATJTM010000567.1:0-2583 GCA_035503395.1 Luteitalea sp. | reverse complement strand
CCGTTGATGCGCGCCTCGCGCGCCTGCTGGGCGACGATGTCTTGAACGACGCCGGGTGGAGGCGTCAACTCGATGCCGGTCACGAAGCGTCCGCGGCGAAGCGCGTTGGCGAGCCGCGACTTGGACTCGACGGCGACGGGCACGATCGCTTCACGCGTCGGCTGGGCCGGGCCCGTGGTCGACGCCGCGTGATGCACAGGGGCCGCGAGCGCGCGCACCGACGCACTGATCTGCTTCACATGCTCCGGCGTGGTGCCGCAGCAGCCGCCAATCAGGCGCACACCGGCCGCGACGAAGCGGCGCGCATACGACGCCATGTAGTCGGGCGAGCAGAGATACAGGTTGCGACCGTCGACGTCGCGGGGCTTGCCGGCGTTCGGCATCGCGGCCAGCAACGCGCCGGGCACCGCCTTGGCGAGCCGCTCCACCGTGTCCAGCATCGCGGCCGGACCGACGCTGCAGTTCACGCCGAGCACGTCGGCGCCGAACTCGATCAGCTGCGGACCGAACTGCTCCACCGGCGTGCCGTCCAGCGTGTTGCCATCTTCCGCCGTCGTCAGCATCGCCACGACGGGCACCCGGCTGACCGCGCGGATGGCACGAATCGCCGCGCCGATCTCGTTGACGTCGCGGAACGTCTCGAGAACGAACAGGTCGACCCCTCCCTCGACGAGGCCCTGCGCCTGTTCGGCAAAGATCGCCTCGGCTTCGTCGAGGCCGGTCTTGCCCCACGGCTCGACGCGCACGCCGAGTGGCCCGATCGAGCCCGCCACCCACGCCGTGTCACGCGCGGCATGACGCGCGATTCGGGCGCCGGCGAGATTCACCGCGTGGACCTTCTCGGCCAGCCCGAAGCTTGCGAGCTTGAAGCGATTGGCGCCGAAGGTGTTGGTCTCGATGATCTCGGCGCCGGACCGCAGATAGGCCTGGTGCACGCCGACGACGAGATCGGCCTCGGTGAGGTTGAGCTCCTCGAACGCGCGGTTGAGGAACACACCCCGCGCATAGAGCTGTGTGCCCATCGCGCCATCGCCGATGAGCACCCGCTCGCGCAGGGCGTCAAGGAAGTGTGGGGTCACGTGTGGTTCGACGTATGTCCTACTTGCGCGCGGCCGGGGCCGCGGCCTGACCAGGCATGGGCACGAGGAGGTCGTCCTTGTCCCACACGAAGTCGTCCTTGCTGTAGACGGCGAGCTCGTAGTCCTTGCCCATGAAGATGGCCGACACCGGGCAGGCCTCTTCGCAGTACCCGCAGAAGATGCAGCGCGTCTTGTGGATCTGGTACGTGCGCGCATAGCGCGGGCCCGCCATCACGCTGCCATCGTTCTCGGCCGGCTCGAGGTAGATCGCGTCGGCCGGGCAGGCGACGGCGCACAGCCCGCAGGCCACGCACTTCTCCAGCCCGTTCTCGTCGCGCATCAGCACCTGCTTGCCGCGCCACTTCGGGAACATCGGGACCTTCTCGTCCGGGTAGTTCACGCTGATGGGCTTCTTGAACATGTGCCCGAGCGTGGTCTTGAACCCGACGATCCAGGGTCGAATCATTTGCTGTCAGCCTCCGGTGCCCTGCCGACCGCCTGTGCGGGGTGAGCCATTGCAGATTGTAGCAATAACGGCGGCTTCCCTGACGGCATTCGCCCTCGAGTGAGGTAGGGACCGCTCTCCGAGCGGTCCGTCCGCGGGACACCCGTTCGGCTGCCGACACGGACGGCCGGGACGGCCGTCCCTACCTCACTCGTATAGTCGGCCGACGGCCGAATGACGAAGGCCGTCGGCTGGAGGTTTACACTGCGGTCGTGCTCCAGGAACCGCGCTTCCTGACCGCCGAGCAATACCTGCTCGTGACGCTCATCGTGCAGCTGGCGGGCATCGCCGCGCTGTCGACGATGCTGGTCCGGTTCCGGCGCTTCCGGACGCTGCTGCTGTCCGAGCGCCGCGACTGGCCGGAGCGGGTCAAGTTCATCGGCGCCCTGGGCATCCCGTTGGTGGCCGGCGTCGCGAGCCGCCTGCTGCTCGGATACGCAGCGGCCGACGTCTCGCTGGGCGGGGCCTACCTCGCAGGTCTGGTTGCCGGGCCGTACACCGGCGCCATTGTCGGCGCGATGGTGGGCCTCACGGCCACGGCCGGCGGCGAATGGATCGCCGTCCCCCTGTACGTAGGATGCGGATTTGCCGGCGGTGGTCTCCGTGAGATCTGCCCGAAGGACGCGATCTGGCACTTCTCGCCGTTCGTCCTGACCGGCCTGGCGCGCTATCTGTGGAAACTGGTGCGGCGGTTCGAGGTGGATTGGCAGATGGCGCTGATCGCGGCGCCGATCGCGCTGGAGGTCCTGCACCAGGTGCTCGGGCACCGCTATGGGGCCGGGCGATTGTTCTTCTTCCCCGCCCATTCGGCCGGCATGCTGGCGCTGACACTGCTCGCAACGACGCTGACCGTGGCCATTCCCATCAAGATCTGGAACTCGGCCCGGATCGAACACAAATTGCAGGAACAGGAAGCGCTGCTGCTCGAGGCCCGCATCGAGGCCCTCACCAGCCAGATCAATCCGCACTTCCTGTTCAACACCCTGACGTCGATTTCCT
>DATJTM010000566.1:0-3488 GCA_035503395.1 Luteitalea sp. | reverse complement strand
CGCGCGGCCTGCTCGACAAGATCGAGTTGCCCGACATCGGCGCGTGGGAGCAGGGTTTCTACACGTACCTCGAGTCCCGTCGTCCTGGCATCCTGGCTGGCATCGCCGACCAGAAGGACATCAGCAAGGACATCGAGGCGGAACTGATCGACGCCACCGAGGAGTACTCGAAGGACTTCGCGGCGCGGCAGCGCAAGCCGGCCGGAGTGGCGTAAGGGACAGGTTGCCTGTAGCCCGAAGCCTGTAGCCCTATGCCCTCTCTCATTGACATCCGTCGCCGGGTCCGCGCCGTCAAGTCGACGCAGCAGATCACCAAGGCGATGAAGATGGTCTCGGCCAGCAAGCTGCGCCGGGCGCAGGACCGCGTCATCGGGGCGCGGCCGTACGCCCAGCAGATGTTGCGCGTGTTGAACAGCCTCGCCGGGCGGGTCGACCCCGAGTCGCATCCGTTGCTGCGCGAGTCGGAGAACCCGACGGCGCCGCCGCTGCTGATCGTGATCGCGGCCGACCGCGGCCTGTGCGGCAGCTTCAACAGCAACATCCTGAAGTCGGCGGCGCAGTTCCGTCCGGAGACGACCGATCGCGCGGTGGCGATGGCGTTGATCGGCCGTAAGGCGCGCGACTTTTTCGTGCGTCGCGGCGTCGACGTGCGCTACGAGGCGATCAACGTCTTCCAGCAGGTGAAGTACTCGCACGCGCAGGACATCGCACGCGCGGCCACCGAGGCGTTCGTCGAAGGCCGGGTCAGCTCGGTCTACCTGCTGTACAACGAGTTCAAGTCGGTGATCTCGCAGAAGGTCGTGATCGAGCGGTTGCTGCCGCTGCCGCGCCTGACGCCGGAGAACGGCGGCGTCACCGGCCCGCAGGTCGACTATCTGTACGAGCCGTCGGCCGAGGAGATCCTGACCTCGATCGTGCCCAAGCACGTCGAAGTGCAGATCTACAGGGCGCTGCTCGAGTCGGCAGCGGCCGAGCACGCGGCGCGCATGACCGCGATGGACGCGGCGACGCGCAACGCGCAGGAGATGGTGGACAAGCTGACGCTGTACATGAACAAGGTGCGGCAGGCCTCCATCACGCGCGAGATCATCGAAGTGGTATCGGGCGCCCAGGCGCTCTAAGGGACGTTATGAGCAACGCAATCGCCGAGCAGCAGCACGTCGGGCGCATCGTCCAGGTCATCGGACCGGTGCTCGACATCGAGTTCGAGGGCGGGCACCTGCCGGCCATCTACAACGCCGTCCGGGTGACCGTGCCTGGCGTCGATGGCGCTGCCGCCGTCGACATCGTCGCGGAAGTCGAGCAGCACCTCGGCGAGGGCCGCGTGCGCGCCGTCGCGATGAAGCCGACCGACGGCCTGCAGCGCGGCATGGACGCGGTCGACCTCGGCCAGCCGATCACCGTGCCGGTCGGCCCGGCCACGCTCGGTCGCGTGCTCAACGTGCTCGGCGAACCGGTCGACTACCCGGATCGCCCGGTCGTCTCCGAGACGCAGTGGCCGATTCACCGCGCCGCCCCGTCGCTCGAGGACCAGTCGACCAAGCTCGAGATGTTCGAGACCGGCATCAAGGTCATCGACCTGCTCGAGCCGTACCTGCAGGGCGGCAAGATCGGCCTGTTCGGCGGCGCCGGCGTCGGCAAGACGGTCATCATCCAGGAACTGATTCACAACATCGCGCTCAAGCACGGTGGTGTGTCGGTGTTTGCCGGCGTCGGTGAGCGCACCCGCGAAGGCAACGACCTCTGGCTGGAGTTCCAGGAGAGCGGCGTCATCAACGTCGAGGACGCCTCCAAGTCGCGCGCCGCACTCGTCTACGGCCAGATGACCGAGCCGCCGGGTGCCCGTCTGCGCGTCGCACTGACCGGCCTGACCGTCGCCGAGTACTTCCGCGACGCCGAAGGCAAGGACGTGCTCCTCTTCGTCGACAACATCTTCCGGTTCACGCAGGCCGGTTCGGAAGTGTCGGCGCTGCTCGGCCGCATGCCGAGCGCGGTCGGCTACCAGCCGACGCTCGCGACCGAGATGGGCGAGATGCAGGAGCGCATCACGTCGACCAAGAAGGGCTCGATCACGTCGGTGCAGGCGATTTACGTGCCCGCCGACGACTACACGGACCCGGCCCCGGCGACGACCTTCGCGCACCTCGACGCGACCACCAACCTGTCGCGCGACATCGCCTCGCTCGGCATCTACCCGGCCGTCGACCCGCTCGCCTCGACCTCGCGCATCCTAGACCCGCGCATCATCGGCGACGAGCACTACTCGGTGGCCCGCCGCGTCAAGCAGGTGCTGCAGCGCTACAAGGACCTGCAGGACATCATCGCCATCCTCGGCCTCGACGAACTGTCGGAAGAGGACAAGCTGACGGTGTCGCGCGCTCGCAAGCTGCAGAAGTTCCTGAGCCAGCCGTTCCACGTCGCCGAGCAGTTCACCGGCTTCCCTGGCAAGTACGTGACGATCGCCGAGACGATCAAGGGCTTCCAGGAGATCGTCGACGGCAAGCACGACGACGTACCGGAGCAAGCCTTCTACATGGTCGGCACGATCGACGAGGCGCTGGAAAAGGCCGCCTCGATGAAGTCGTAAGCGGAAGGCAACGGATTCGATGGCCAACCAGCTCACGCTCAGCATCGTCACGCCCGAACGCGAGATCGTGCGCGTGCAGGCCGACGAGGTCGAGCTGCCGGGCACCGAGGGCTACTTCGGGGTGCTGCCCGGGCACACGCCGATGCTCGCGACGCTCACCGTCGGCAAGCTCACGTACAAGACGGGCCAGGAGTCGCACGTGCTGGCGATCGCCTTCGGGTTCGCCGAGGTGCTGCCCGACACGGTGACGGTGCTCGCCGAGATCGCCGAGCGCGCCGAGGACATCGACCTGACGCGCGCCGAGGCGGCCCGCAAGCGGGCCGAGGAACGCCTCACCCGCGCCGAGGCCGACCTCGACTACGCCCGTGCCAGGACGGCGCTCGACAAGGCCGCGCTGCGCGTGCAGGTGGCCTCGCGGGCCCGGGGCCGATGACCGTCGCCCGGTCGCGCGCCCCGCGCGCGCGTCACACGCCGACACAGGGGCCGGCCTCCACGGAGGCCTGACCGACCATGCGCGTCCGCTGGGCGGCCGCCACGCACCCCGGTCGGCGCCGGGCCTCGAACGAAGACGCATTCTGCGCCCGCCCCGACCTCGGTCTCTTCATCGTCGCTGACGGCATGGGCGGTCACGTCGCGGGTGAAATCGCGTCGCGGCTCGCCGTCGACACGATCGAGGCCGTGGTGGCCTCGGGTGAATGCTGCCCGGTCGACAGCCGCAACTGCACGCTGCCGGAACGGCGGCTGCAGGAAGGCTTCGAGCGCGCCAGTCACGCCATCGCCACCCAGACCACCCGCAACCCGCGCCTGCGCGGCATGGCGACCACGGCATCCGCGCTGCTGATCTCTGTCGGCGCCAGCGCCATCGGTCACGTCGGCGACAGCCGCGTCTATCGCCTGCGCG
>DATJTM010000565.1:0-2384 GCA_035503395.1 Luteitalea sp. | reverse complement strand
AGCTGCACGGATTCCCGTCGCTGGTGGTCCTGGGAGGCGACAAGGACGTCGGTACGCCGCGCTGCGTGAACCATGCGTGGGAGCTCCGGGCCGCCATCCGTCAGCGGCAGCCGTCGCTGGTGCTGGGTGGCTGGGCGAACCCGCATCGGCAGCCGGAGCGTCAGGTCGAGTTCCTGCAGTCGGACGACTTCACCGGCGAGTACTACCTCACGCAGGTCGCCACGCACCATCAGGTAGGCGATGTCGAACGCTTCCTGGCGGAGGCGGATCGGCGAGGCGTGACCTTGCCCGGTGTGTTCGGCGTCTTCTACTACCGCAGCGCCCGGCGCCGCACGCTCGACATGCTGGCCGGCTTTATGCCGGTGCCGGTCGAGGAACTTGTGGACGAATTCGGGGCTGGTGCCTCTCCGGAGACCGTGTGCGCCCGCACCGTACGGACGCTGCGGGCGGCCGGCGTGCGGCATTTCTACATCAGTAACCTGCCGCTGACCGACACCGACGCGGTCCTGCACCGGATCCTCGACGAAGCCGGAGCGTAGTCGGTAGGGACGCGCCGCCGGCGCGTCCGTTGCGAGCGTCGGCCTGGCGGACGGCTCGGCGAGCCGTCCCTACCGAATGCGGACCTCCACGGACGGTCGTAGCCGCCACCGACCGTAGCCGCCGGTCCCCCAAACCTCCCGTAGCCGTCGAGCTTCAGCTCGACGGGCATCCCGGATGGTTCTCGACGTCTCCGCATCCGCCGCAGTTCCGTATTGCGGGTTCGTCGGCGCCTGCAACAGTCGTGTAGGCTGTGTCGTTCACAACGCTGGAGGACCACACGATGCTGACCCGCCGCGACTGGCTGTCGCTCACGCTCGGAACCGGAGCCGCGCTTTCGCTGGACCGCGCGCTGCTCTTCGCTCAGCAACCCGTCATCACCCGCGCCGTGCCCTCGTCGGGCGAGAAGCTGCCGATCGTCGGCCTGGGCAGTTCGGCGACCTTCTCACAGGTGGCGCGCAGTGAAGACGTCACCGCTTTGCGCGAGGTGCTCAAGGCCTTCACCTCGCAGGGCGGCACGGTGTTCGACACGGCGCCAAGCTATGGCGCGTCGGAGGAGGTTGCCGGGCGCATCGCCGGCGAACTCGGCATCACCGAGAAGATCTTCTGGGCCACGAAGGTGAACGTGGCAGGGCGCGGCGGTGGCAGCGCCGATCCGGCTGCTGCCAAGGCGCAGATCGATGCGTCGTTCGCGAAGTTGAAGAAGCCCAAGATCGACCTGATCCAGGTCCACAACCTCGGGGACGTGGCCACGCAGCTGGGCATCCTCAAGGAGATGAAGAAGGGCGGCAAGATCAAGTATCTCGGCGTGACGTCGACCAACAAGTCGCAGTACGCCGAGCTGCAGACGGTGATGCGCAACGAGCCGCTCGACTTCATCGGCGTCGACTACGCGATCGACAACCGCGACGTCGAGGAGAGCATCCTGCCGCTCGCGCAGCAGCGCAAGATCGGCGTCCTGGTGTACGTACCATTCGGACGCACGCGTCTGTTCGCGCGCGTCGGCGATCGTCCGGTGCCCGACTTCGCCAAGCAGTTCGGCGCGGCGACGTGGGGACAGTTCTTCATCAAGTATGTCGCCGCCCATCCGGCCGTCACCGTCGTCACCCCGGCGACGAGCCAGGCGAAGAACGTCACCGACAACCTCGGCGCGGCACGCGGCACGCTGCCCGACGAGGCGACCCGCAAGAAGATGATCGAGTTCATCGACGCGCTGCCCGCTGCCCCGCAGCGGTAACCCAGCGACGCGACCAACGGGCCGTTGCGGAGCCCGCCGAAGCCCGATGGCGGAGGCAGGTCCCGACGCGGCCCTATCCGCATCGGCCGACGGAACCGTCCGACGCCTTGTCCCCCGGTAGCCTCGGCGGAGGTGGAACTCGGACGGCGACGAACCGCGCGAGTTGTGCGCCAGAAACACGAAGAGGGCCGGATTGCTCCGGCCCTCTTCGTGTTTCCAGTCACCGTCGTCCGTATCGGAAGGGATTCAGACGTGGACGTAAATTTCTCCGACGCCTGGAGCGCCATCCACTGGCCGCCGCGGCGGCCCGGGACTAGACGCTGAGCTTGCGGCGCAGGGCGCCGATGCCCATCAAGGCGCCGCCGAGCAGGGCGAGCGTCGTGCCGCCGTCAGGCGTGCTCACCGGCACCGTGGTGATCACGGCGTAGAGGCCCGCGCTGTTCGAGCCGCCCTCCTGGCTGATGAACGAGTTGCTCGTCGTCGTACCGCCGTCGGTCGAGAAGCCGAGCAGCGTGAAGTAGTAGTTCTTGCCCATATTGTCGACGATCGGCGTGTTGAAGAAGGTATTGCTGATCGTCACGCGGTCAGAGCAGGGCGTCGTCGACGGGTA
>DATJTM010000564.1:0-10276 GCA_035503395.1 Luteitalea sp. | reverse complement strand
CGCGACGAGGGCGAATCCACTCACAAGCACGGAGAGCGAGAAGGGGCGCTCGAGCGCCTCGTCGACGAGCGTGTCCACGGTCGAGACGTCGGTCAGCGGTGCGGCCGGCTCGAGCTCACGGAGAATCCGGGCGAGCGGCGCGGCGAGGGTGCGTGGGTCGCCGCCGGTCTTCAGCACCACGAAGCGCTGCGTCCGTCCATCGAGGGCCGTGTAGACGGTGCCCTCGTCCGGCTTGTCGAGTCCTGCGTACTTCACGTCACTGACCACGCCGACGACCGTCGTCCACGGGCAGGAGGTGCAGCCGCCGCCGCGGAGCCGCTCACCCACGGCACTGCGGCCGGGGAAATAGCGGCGGGCCCAGGCGCGATCGACGACCACGGACACCTCATCGGGCGCGAGCACGTCGCGCTCGTCGAGGAACCGGCCCTCGAGGAGGGTCAGGCCGAGCGTCTTCGCGTACGTGGGCGTCACCGCGACCCAGGGCGCGAGCGGCTGCGGCTGGCCCGACGGGGTCGGACGACGTTCGAGATCGAAGTTGTTCAGGTTGCTGAAGTTCGCGGGTGCGAGGCTGTCGGCAAACGCCACCGCGCTCACGCCCGGCAACGCCTCGAGGCGGTTCTGCAGCCCGCCCCAGAAGGCGCGGCGACGCCCCGCGTCCGTGTACGCACTCGACGGCAGGCGGATCGAGCCCGTCAGCACCCCGGCCGTGTCGAAGCCGACGTCGACGTCCTTCAAGCGATCGAGCGTCGTGAACAGCAGCGTGGCGACGATCAGCAACGGTGTCGCAATCGCGAACTGCGCGGCGACCAGGCCGCGCCGCAGGCGTCTGGCGCTTCGGCTCGCGGTGATCGTGCGGCTGGTGGTCATCGCGCCGGTCGCCGGGCCGCGCGTCGACTGCACGGCGGGCAGCAGCCCGAACAGCAGCGCACTCGACACCGCGAGCAGCGAGACGAACGTCAGCGTCATGCCGTCGAACCGGATCTCGTCGATGCGCGGGATGTAGTCGCCCCCGTACGTCCGCAGCCCCTGCACGGCGAGCGCGGCGACCACCACCCCGAGCACGGCCGATGCGCCGGCGAGCACCGCGCTCTCGGCGAGCAGATGGCGCAGCAGGCGCATCCGCGAAGCGCCCAGTGCGCTGCGCACCGCCAGATCGGGCTGGCGGCTCGTCGCCCGACCGACGAGGAGATTGGACGCGTTGGCGCAGGCGATGAGCCACACCAGACCGACGGCGATCAGCGCCACGCTCGCCAGCGTGCCCACATCGTCGACCGAGCTGGTCTTCAGGTCTTCCAGGCCCCAGCTCGACGTGTCGTCCTGATACGACGCCTGCCAGACCGGGAAGAGGGCACGATTGATGGCGCGCAGTTCACTCAATGCTGCGCCGAGATGCCCACCGCGCGGCAGTCGTCCGATCACCGTCAGGAAGAAGGGGCCCTTGCGCTGCGGTGTCGCGAACTGCTGAATCAGGAAGAGGTCGATGCGCCGTTCGAGCGGCCCGCTGGAGGGCGGCAGGATGCCGACCAGGGTGTAGTCCGTGCCGTCGAGACGCAGCGGCGAGCCGATCGCGTCGGCACGTCCGCCAAGCCGCTGCTGCCAGAAGGCGTGGCTGGCGATCGCGACGAGCGGCGCACCCTGTCGGCCGTCGGCTTCCGCGAAGTCGCGACCGGTGGCCGGGGAAAGTCCGAGCACGGAGAAGAAGCCCGACGACACGACGCGCGTCTGCAGCAGCTCGGCGCGATCGCCATCGACGAAGCTCGCCGGCCGCGTGGCATAGGCGGCGGTCCGCTCGAACTGGGTCTGCTGCGTGCTGAGCGCGAGGTAGTCGGCGACCGACAGCGGGAACCGGTTCGGCGCGGCGTCGGTGTAGATGCGCACGAGTCGATCCGGCTCGGCGTACGGCAGCGGGCGCAGCAGGGCAGCCTG
The DNA here is from genome assembly GCA_035503395.1 of Luteitalea sp. Classification (GTDB taxonomy): domain Bacteria; phylum Acidobacteriota; class Vicinamibacteria; order Vicinamibacterales; family Vicinamibacteraceae; genus Luteitalea. The sequence continues at coordinate 8,350 of DATJTM010000564.1, read as the reverse complement.
TACGGCACTGAAGATCGCCGTCGTCGCGCCGAGGCCGAGACCCACCGACGCCACGATCGTGGCGGTGAGCATCGGGGCACGCATCAGGCTGCGCACGGCGATGCGCATGTCCTGCACCACATCCTGGATCAGCAATCTCCGCTGCATCACCGTCTCCCTCGCATCGTCCTGCTGCCGGCAGTAGCGGCGTGTGCCTTCCAGATCCCCGAACTGGCGCCGCGCCAACCGGTCGGCCTCTGCCGCCGACATGCCGGCGGCACGAAGCTCCGCGATCCGCATGTCGAGGTGCAGCTGCAGCTCTTCATCGATGTCGGCCGCGATGGTGCGCCGACGGAGGAACGAGAACGGACGAGGCCTGTGCATGGATCAGGCGCCTTCGAGGACGGCGTCGATGGCCCGCACGTACCGGCGCCAGTTGCCGGTCTCTTCGCGCAGGCGCTTTCGTCCGGCCGGCGTGAGCGAGTAGAAGCGCGCCCGGCGGTTGTTTTCGGAGGCACCCCATTCCGCCTCGAGCAGACCTTGCCGGAAGAGCCGGTGCAGGGCCTGGTAGAAGGCGGCTTCCTCGACCGACAGGTCACCGCCGGTGTGGTCGCGGATCTGCGACGAGATGGCGTAGCCGTGGCGAGGCCCGTCAGCGAGGCATCGCAGCACGAGCAGATCGAGCGTGCCCTGCAGCAAGGTGAGGGGAGGCATGTTCCCCGTAGACGCTATGGGGAAGAGGCCAGGCTGTCAAGAAGAGGTAACGAGCCAGTTGGGACGAGCACACCGTGCTGTCTGTATGGAAGCTGACCGGGTGTCCACGGCGCTTCATGCCGGCGGCACGCGCACGACGGGCGCTGCGCCATTCGCGTCGAGTCGACGCGGAGAAAGATCGGGCATGGCTTGTGCTCCGGATCCTGGCGGAGCCACCATGAAACGACCGCCATCACTCCAGCTGTTCGATGCCCGAGAAGAGGGCAAGGGTACGGGCATGGCCTATGGCCACGTGTCGCTGACGACGCCCGTGATCGCCACGGGTGCCCTCGAGGCGATCGTCACGCCAGCCACGCCCGTCACGCCCGTCGTCGGCGAACCCGCAGCCCCTGTGAATGCAAGTGCGCCGAAAGTCATCGGCTGACGTCATCATGCGCAATCCGAATCACATGAAGCGGCTCGCCGCGAGTGCGTCGAGCGGCGTGCTCGAGCACGAGCACCCGTTGACATCGTTGCTGCTCGGCATGTATCGCGAGATGCCCGGTCTCAAACTGACGCCGCCACAGGCCGCGCGACTCTGCAGCGCCGACCCCGATGCCTGCGCGAGATCGCTCGAGCAACTGGTGCACGACGGTGAACTCCGACGGGGCACGCAGGGCGACTACCTCGCGCGTAACTGAGCCACGGACCTCCGGGAGATGGCCGAATCCAACTCCCGACTCGCTTCCGCAATCGGTACGCTCCAGTCGCCCTCGTGCGCCTGGCGGAACAGGCGCATCGAGGGGTACCAGGGGGTGTCGGTGCGACCCTCCAGCCATCGCCAGTCGGCGTGGCGCCGGAGCAACGTCCAGGTGGGGAGGCCGAGCGCTCCCGACAAATGTGCGGGCATGCTGTCGATCGTGACGACGAGATCGAGGCTGCTTGCCAGCCGAGCCAGTGAGAGGATCGCCGGCGTCCGCAACTGGCGAAGGCGCGGATGGGACTCGCAGGCCTGTTGCGGATACTGCAGGCTCCACCAGTCGATGCGTTCGTCGTCGAACCACGGCGAGATCGCTGCGAACGGCAGGGACCGGGCGGCCTCCCAGTCACCCGCACGCCAGGTCACGCCGACACGCAACTGACGCGATGCCGGCTGTGTGAGGCCGTCCACGCGCAGATAGGGTGCCGTGGGCAACGTTTCCAGGGATGGCCTGAACAGTTGCGCGATCTCCATGATCTCCAGGTCCACGTCGGCAGGGACGTCTGGCGCGCCGTCGTGCAATGGCAGCCAGTCGTAGTGTCCCGGCAATGAGCGGAGCGTCGGCAGGAGCACCGGCTGCACCCACACCGCGACGCTGGCCGCCCGAGCAGCCACGAACGGCAGGAACCGCGCGAACTGAATCGTGTCGCCCAGTCCGTGGTAGCAGCGGACCAGGACTCGGCGTCCGTCGACCGGCGTCCCGTCCCAGAGCGACTGCTGATGCCGCGGCATCGACGGATCGCCGAAGACCCGCGTGCGGGCGCGCAGTCGGTCGCTCAACTCCCAGGCTTCTGCCATCGCACCTCGCCTGGCCAGTTCCAGCCAGAGTCGCGTGTCCACTGCGTCGAGCGCCGCCTGGGAGAACGACACGGCCTTACGCGTATCGTCGGACCTGACGCGCACAGAACTCCGCGAACGCACCTGGCTCGCGTGGCGGGCTCGTGTGATGTGGGCGGATGCCACACGACTCGGGCGTGAAGCAGAACGTCAGGGTCACGTCGAAGCGTTCGAGCGCCCTCATCTGCCGGTCGAACCACGCTTCAGCCCCGGGCCGCAGGCTGTCGGCCCAGCTCAGGCCCGTGCGAAGGCGACGCACGCCAAGCTGCTCGAGCCATCGTACGGCCGCGTCGAGTCGATGGTCCTCGAAGTGAAACCACTGGCACACGCCGAGTTCGGGCGTGTACGCCGCGAACTGGCTGCAGGCGCGCTTGGCGTGGCCGTCCTCGCGGATCAATCCCATGTGGAAGTGGCGGTAATACGACGACCCTTCGGCTTCCCGATGACGAGTGGTCGCCGGCCACGCCGCCGGCAGGTCGAAGAGGCTGTACCAGTGAATGCGATCCGCTTGCCCCAGCAACAACTCGGCGCTGCGGACCAGACCGAACTCCTGCACCTCCTCGGCGCCGAAGCTCGAGGTGCCGACTTCCGAGATCCACACCGGCAGCGACGTGACGGTCCGCACCTCGCGTAGTCGCGCCGGCCATTCGTCGATCGGCCAGTGATTCCAGTCCAGCGGGAACCCGTGGACGGCCACCACGTCGACGGCGTCCAGCGCACCTCGTTGCGACAGGTTCGTGACGAACCCGGGATCGATCGGTGAGATGCCCCCCATCACACGCGGCAGCGACGGCCGTTCCGCCGCCACGGCCTGGCCGGCCTGGCGCACCATGGTGGAGAAGAGCGACCAGTCCGGATCGAGTTCGAGATCCCAGTGCGACTTGTTGTTCGGCTCGTTCCAGAACATCACCGCTTCAACCACGTGAGCTCCTCGTCGGGGGGCCGCTGCCGTGCACGCGGCTCGCACACGAACACCTCGGTCTCGGGGTGCGCCACGATCTCGAAGCCTGCGCTTCGCAACATCGCCTCGGCGCAGGCCCGGTTGGGGATCCACCAGTTGGTCGCATCGCCCGCATACCGGTGCTCCATGAAGTGCAGGCGTGGCGCCCGCGCGTCGTCGAACGGGCCGGTCTCGCTGAAGGGGTAGTCGTCCGCCATCGTGACGGTGTCGCGCGCGCCTCGCAGCATGGACTGGAAGACCAGCAGCTTCTCGACCAGACGGTCGTGGAGGATGTCGAGCGCCAGAAGGGGGTGCCGCAGGTGGTACAGCACACCCATGAAGAGGACGAGATCGAAGCGCTCGCGCCACGCCGCGAGGTCGTAGACCGACGCCTGCACGAATTCGACATCGGCGTCACACACCTCGGCCGCGAGGCGCGCCTGGGCCAGGTAGCGGGCATCGCTGTCGACGCCGACGACACGGTCCGCGCCCCGCTGTTTCATCTCGATGCTGTAGAAGCCCGCATTGCAGCCGATGTCGAGCACCGTCCAGCCACGCAGGTCGGCCGGCACCGCGTGTGCGAAGGCGTGCCACTTCACGGCCGGGTAGTCACCGAGAAAGTGCTCGGGTGCGGTCCGCACGCCGCCCAGCACGATGTTGTGGAACCAGGGGCCGAGCGATCGGATCCGGCGCTCGAGATCATCCCGTGCGGGCGGCGCCTCGGCGGGTCGACGACGTGTCATGCCTGCTCCGTCGCGGCAACGATCCGTTGTGGACGTGGCTGCCGAGGCGACGTCCCAGCCAGGATCTCTTCGAGCTCGCGCGCCCGCTGCAGGCCGGTATGTGACAGGAGCACTCGATTGCGCGCACGGCTGCCGAGGGCGAGACGGTCGGTATCGGACGTATGGAGGTGTGCGAGCACATCCGACGTCCGGCCGGCGAGCAGAATCTCCCGGCCGGGCGCGAAGAACGTGTCGAGGCCGGGCCATGCATCGCTGATCACCGGCACCCCGCATGCTGCCGCCTCGAACAGCCGTACGCTCGGCGCAAAGCCGGACGCGATCATGTCCTGCCTGGTGACGTTGAGCGTGAATCGGCCGGTGCCGTAGAACGCGGCATGGTCGCGCGGCGGCACATGGTCGAATCGCTCGACGTTTGCCGGCCAGACGATGTCCTCCGGGTACTGTGGCCCGCCGACCGCGAAGCGCCCGACGCGCCACTGTCGCGCGGTGGCGATGAGCAATCGCTCGAGCGTCGGCTGCCGATCCGCACTGTACGTGCCGAGGTATGTCAGGTCGCGTTGGGGCTCACCGTCAACCGGACGGTAGGCATCGATGTCCACCGAGCAATACAGCGCCCGCGCCTGCCGGGCCCCGAAGTCGCGCTCGAGACGCCGCAGCACCGGGCCACCCGTGAAGGACAGATACACGTCGAAGGCTCGCACCTGGGCCGGCGTCACGTACGTCTCCACGCCGCGGGCCAGGGCTGACAGCGTTACGGGGGTATCGATGTCGTAGAACGCGGTGCCGCCCCGTGCCAGTCTGAGCACGATGCCCGCCGCGACCACACCATCGGGAACATACGAACCCACGATCACCGCATCGGCAGCGGCGATCGCCCCGCCATACCGGCTGTTCAGCTCCGTCACTTCACCGTACAGGCCGACACGACAGTACGCCGGCGCCGCGAGGTCACGGTGCTCCGCGTACCACGGCACGTCGCGCTCGAGGAACAGCACGTCATGGCCGCGCGCAGCCAACCCGCGCACCAGCGATCGGTACGTGGTGGCGTGCCCGTTGCCCCACGACGACGTGATCGACAAGCCGACGATGACGATGGTCACGACGGCACCGTCATCGCTGTTCGTGGCAGCGGCCGTGTCTCGCCGACCAGTCGCAGCAACTCGTCGACGCGATGCGCACAGGTGTGGCGTCGCCGGATCGTCGCGAGTCCGTGCGCCGCCAGCTCGCGTCGCATCGCTGCATCGTCGCGCAGCGAGCGCAGGGCCGAGGTCATTGCGGCGGGGGAGTCTGCGACCAGGTAATCGGCGCCCGGCGTGAACAGGTGCTCGTCGTCGCGCCACGCGGTCGTCACGAGGGGGATGCCGCACGCCAGGGCCTCGAACACCCGGATGGTCGGTACTCCGGGCAGTGCCTGGACATACGGCAGCCTCGGGATGTGCACCGTCATGCGATGGTGCGCGTACACCTCCGGTGTGTCGGCGTTGGGCACCCAGCCGCCGTAGACAATCCCGGCGCGGTCGATCGCCTCGAGTGCCGCGCGCGGGTAGCGCACGCCGTGCACGGTCGCACTCAACCGCAGCGTTTCGACCGGCTCGAAGAGGTAGGAGCGCAACGCCTGCGTCCGCTCGTCGTCGCCCCAGTTCCCGATCCACACGAGGTCGTGTGCCGGTCGCAGCTCTGGCCGCGGCCCGAAAATCCGCGTGTCGGCGGCCTCGTGCCATGTCCAGGCGCGGCGGCTCCACCCGAGGGCGACATAGCGCTGCCGGATCACCTCCCCGAAGGCGAGCACGCCGTCATAGCAATCGAGCCGGTATCGCGCCATCGCCGCCGGGTCGGTCACCGAGCGATGGTGCGTGTCGTGGAAGAGCAGCGTGTAGCGTCCGCCGCGGACGCGATGCCGCCCGATCCGCTCCACCACCTCGTGCGGCATCCACTCGTGCACGATGACGAGGTCGGCGCGGTCGAGGGCCTCGTCGAGCGAGAGCGTCTCGAGGTTCACCAGTTGTGGCAGCAGGGTCGGGAAGGCGCGATGGAATCGGGCTATCGCCGCCGTGCCGCCTTCCTGGCGGAGGTGCGTGAGGCTCCAGCCGTCGCGTGGTTCGTAGGTCGTGACGCTGTGTCCGCGCGCGACCAGCTCGCTGACGACACCGCGCAGGAAGTGTGCGTTGCCGTGGTTCCAGTCCGAGATCAACGAGTGGCAGAAGAGGACGACGCGCATCTCGGTGACCTCAGGCCGTGACGCGCGCATCGAGGAGCGCGTCGAGATCGGCGGCGCGCTGCTCGTAGGTGTGCTGGGCGAGGACGCGTCGGCGGGCCGCGTCGCCGATCCGTCGGGTGTCGGCCGTCTCCAGCGTGGCGATACAGTCGGCGACTTCCGCGCCACCGCGCACCACCAGGACCTCGCTCTCGGGCTCGAGGAACAGCTCCAGGCCCTCCCAGGCGTCGGTCAGCAGGCAGGCGCCCGCCGCCGCCGCCTCGAACACGCGCGTGGCCGGCGAGTAGCCGTACCGCGCCATGCTGTCACGGCTGATGTTGAGGACCGTCCGCGGCGTACAGTTGAACGCGTTGTGGTCGCTCGTTCGCACGTGTCCCACGTAGCGCACATTGGGGGGAGTGACTTGCTTTCCCAGCCGCTGCCTCCGAGCAGGAACCGATGCGCCGGCGCGGCTCGCGCCGCACCGAGGAAGTAGTCATCGACGCGCGCTTCACGGTCGGGGAGCCGATTGCCGAGGAAGGCGAGATCGCACTCGAACTGCTGTTGAGGCGTGCATCGATGGTGCGTCGTGGGATCAGCGGCGTTGTAGATCGGCACGCAGGCGCGCGCCCCAAGCGCCTGGTAGGCATCGATGACGGGAGGCCCACCGCCATAGGTCAGGATCAGGTCGTAGCGGGGAATCAGCGCATGGAACGGGTCGTCCGCGGCGGCGTCGAGCCGATCGAGGGTGGCCGGTGCGTCGACATCCCAGAAGACGACCGAAGTGCTGTCCCTGGTGACATCGAGGACGGCCTCCTCGAGCAAGGCGTCGAACACGCCGACGCCACTGGCCTTGATGACGATGTCGGCAGTCGCGGCCTGCCGGAGCGCGAGGTACGCGCCGCGTGGATCACGCTCGTCGCCGGGGTAGACGACAACCGTCGCCCACTCCGGATCGGGAATGTCACGGTGCGCCTGCCGGCCGTAGGCGTCGGGTTCGAAGAAGGTGATCGTGTAGCCGCGCGCCGCGAGCGCGCGGAGCACGCCGCGGTAGTACGTCGCGGCGCCGTTCCAGTAGGCCGAGACCAGGCTCGATCCGAACATCGCAATCGTCGGCTTCATGCGACGAGCCTTTCGTACAGGCGCACGTACGCATCCGCAGTACGGGCGAGGGTGAAGCGCCGGGCCCGGCGCCAGGCCCGTCTTGCGAGCGCGGTCCGTTCCGAGGGCGTGTCGATCAGGCGCTGCAGCGCTTCCCGAAGGGCCGGGTGGTCGTCGGGGGCAACAAACAACGCGGCATCGTGCCAGTGCTCCCGGAGACTCGGGATGTCGCCGAGGACCAGCGCGCAGCCGCGACTCGCGGCCTCCAGTACGGACAGGCCGAACGGTTCGTAGCGGGCCGGGAGCGCGTAGATCGAGGCGCGGTCGTAGCAGGCGCGCATGGCTCGGCTCGAGAGCACGCCTAACGTTCGGACGCCGGTGAACTCGCGGAGGCTGCCGTCCGGATCGCGAGTCTCGCCAGCGACGTGGACCGGCCAGCTGAGTGCCGGCGCCACGGTGCAGAGCGCTTGAATGTTCTTGGCCGGGTCCCACGCGCGCCCGGCGCACAGGATTACGGGGGCCTTGGCCTCCACCGCCGGAAGTGCACTGACGGTACTTCCGTTGGCAATCACGCGCTGGTCGCGCGTCAAGCCGTACTCGCGGGACAGTTCCTCGGCCATCGCTCGGCTCGGTGCGACCACGGCATTGGCGGCCCTCAGCCCTCGCGTCACCGCAGTCGCGTAGTCGTCATACCCGCTGGGTGGCGGCGCCGCGTGCACGGCCCGCCACCACGTCCGCACGCAGGAATGGGCCACCACGACCGTCGGCACTCGCCACGGCAACTGCGCGTGCGAGAAGCCATTGAGGTGCACCACGTCCGGGCACAGCCCGCGTTCGAGCATCTGCAACCATGCGCCGCTCGCCGCAATGTCGTCGAGGCCGCCCTCCATCCACTCCAGGCGGAAACCGCCATCGATGACGGGCACGCCGGCCCGAGCCGCCTCACGACGCTGTGTCGCGCTGGGCGCCGGCCCGAGGACGGCGATCGTGGTGTGGATGCCGCGCGCCGCCAGCGCAGCGGAGAGATCGAGGCTGTACCGCCATACCCCGCCAACGGCGTCCGCCGTCATCAAGACGCGCCGCACCTTCAGCGCCCGCCGGTC
>DATJTM010000563.1:0-10644 GCA_035503395.1 Luteitalea sp. | reverse complement strand
GGGTGGCAGCTGGGCTGCGTACTTCTTCAGGTCCTCGCCCGTGAGCGGCGCGTAGTAGCTGCGATCGATGCCGACGGTGCCGAACAGCGGGTAGCGCGCGTACTCCCGCAAGCCGTCGCGCGCGAGTTCCGTCTGCGTCTTCGCGCGGCGGTACACGAGTCCCGACCAACCGGGGAAACTCCAGCTGCTCGTGCCGAAATGGACACCCGGCGGAATGCGGGCCCCGAGGGCCACGACGTCGGCTGGCCAGTCGGCCTCGGGCTCCTCGTCACGATCGACGCGGCCCCGCGTCGGCGGCGTGAGGTCGAAGAGGGAGAGCTGATCGTCGTCCACGTGGCGTGTCGGGAAGTGCGGGCCGCGGCAGCGGTCTCGCGGCGCGCCCGCGTGACGGACACCGCATTCCAAGGATACCGTGTGCCTGATGACCGACGCGTCCCCGATGGTGGCCACACGGCTCGGCGCCGAGACGCCGGGACCGCGATCGTTGCTCATGCTGCACGGCATCTACGGCCGCGGCCGGAACTGGCAGGCAGTCGCCCGCGTCCTCGTCGAGCGTCGGCCAGACTGGTCGTGCTGGCTGGTCGACCTGCGGCACCATGGCGACGCGACGAGCGGACCGGGCGTCGGCACGCTCGACGACCTCGCCTCCGATATCGAAACCTGGTCGGCCGCATCAGGAGTGGTGCCCGATGCCGTGCTCGGCCACTCCTTCGGCGGCAAGGTCGCGCTGGCCTATGCGGGTCGGCAGGCCTCACGTCCCTTGCAGACGTGGGTGATCGACTCGACACCCGATGCCAAGGCCCCGGGCGGCAGCGCGTGGGGCATGCTCGCGGTCGTTCGTGGACTGCCCGCGACGTTCGCGACACGTCAGGAGGCGATTGCGGGCATCGAAGCGGGCGGCTTCGAGACCGGTGTGGCGCAGTGGATGTCGACCAACCTCGTACGCGAAGGGGAGGGCTTCCGCTGGCGGCTCGACTTCGACGTGATGGAGCAGCTGCTGCACGAGTTCTTTCGGACGCCGTGCTGGGACGTGCTCGCCCCCGGTTCCTCGCAGCACGACGTGCACATCGTCAAGGCGTCGCGCTCGTCGGTGATCACGCCGGAGGTGGTGACGCGACTGCGCTCGCTCGAAGCGCGTGGCACGGGCGATCACGCCAGCGTGCACCTGCACGAGCGGGAAGGCGGTCACTGGATCCACGCCGAGTCGCCCGGCGTGATCGTCGACCTGCTCGCCGAATGGCTCCCGCGGTGACCGGCCGCAATCGGTAGGGCCGGCTCGCCGAGCCGGCCGCTGGCCTGTCGACGCGCCGGCGGCGCGTCCCTACCGAATCCTTTCGTAGCCGTCGACCTTCAGGTCGACGATATGTGGTCGTCCCTTGAGATTTCGCCTACCGACCTCTCGGTCGAGCTGAAGCTCGACCGCTACGAGGCCTGTTTCGACACGACGCGTAGCGCGGCGAAGCTCGCCTGCGGCGTCAGCGTCACCCCGCGCACCCAGGGCTGCGCCACCGCGACGTTCACCTTCGTCCACAGCCCGACGTACGGCGCCGCTGCCGCAATTCGCCGCTGGACATCGACGTACAACGCCCGACGGGCCTGCGCATCGACGGTGCCCGTCGCCTGATCAATCAACGCATCGACGCCCGGGTCGCTGAAGAACCCGCGATTGAAGCCGGCCGGGGGCATCTGCGCAGAATGGAACACGCGGCGCAGCATGTCCGGGTCGGAGACGCCGACCCACTGCAACGTGAACATCTGGAAGCGGCCCTTCAGGACGTCGGCGTAGAGCGTCGCGAACTCGTAGGTCCGCACGTCGACCTCGACGCCGATCCTGGCGAGATCCTGCTGGATGACCGTCGCCTGCAATCGCACGAATTCAGCCGTCGACGACTTCAGCGACAGGCGGAGCCGTGGCCGCGGTCCGTCACCGTCGGGGTCGGGGTAGCCGGCCTCGTCGAGCAGCCGGCGCGCCGCCGCGGGGTCGTAGGGCGGCGCCGGGACGTCGGTCGCGTGGGCCCACGACATCGGCGGGATGATGCCGGTCGCCGGCACCGCCAGCCCGCGGCGCAGGTGCTCGATGATCGCGGCCGTGTTCACGGCCAGGCCCAATGCACGGCGCACACGCACGTCGCGGAGAATCGGGTCGCGCAGGTTCAAGCCGACGTACGCGTAGTCGAGTCCAGGCGCCGTCACGACCTGCACGCGCCCTTCCCGCTGCAACGCGCGAACGATGTCGGGCGCCACGTCGTTGATGACGACGTCCACGGCGCCGGTCCGCAGTTCGAGCCCGCGCATCGTCTCGTCGGGGATCACCCGCAGCACGATGCCGGCATTGCGCGGCGCTCCCTCGAAGTACTGCGCCCATGGCCTCAGCTCGACACGGTCGTCGGCCACCATGCCCGCGAACGCGTAGGGTCCGGCGCCGATCCGCGCAGGTGCGCCGGCGGGCGTGCCGGCGGGCACGATGCCCATCACCAGGTTGACCGGGAAGGACGCAAACGCCGTCTTCAGACGGAAGACGACCGTGAACGGATCCTCGACGTCGACCGCGGCCAGCTGCGCATAGGCGCCCTTGCGAGGCGAGATGAACCCGGCATCGAGGAAGCTGCGGAACGTGTAGGCGACGTCTTCCGCATCGAGGACCGAGCCGTCGTGGAAGCGGACGTCGCGCCGCAGGTGCGCGACGTAGGTGGTCGGGTCACGCATCTCGAGCCGCTCGGCGGCCTCCGGCACCACCTGCAGCCGGTCGTCGAGCCGGACGAGTGAGGCGTACAGCAGTTGGTGGACCCGCTGGCTTGCCTCGTCGCTGCCGATGCGTGGGTCGAGATTGGTCGGCGCCACCGCGATGCCGACGACGATCTGCGGTGTGTGGGCGGCCGTGCGGTCGCGGCAGGCAGCAGCGATGGCGAGCAGCGCGAACAGGGACGCGAGCACGCCGAGTCGCGACATCAGCCGTCGACCTCGTCCTTCAATTCGGACAGCAGCGTCAACGCCTGCAGCGGCGTCAGCATGTTGACGTCGACCTCCCGCAGACGCTCCCGCAGACGGTCGTCGGCCGGCGCCTGGAACAGGCCGAGCTGACGCTGCGGGCCTTCCTGCGCCGCCGCGCCGGCAATCGTCGGACGGCCACCGCGGGCCAGTTCGTCCTGCTCGAGACCCGAGAGAATCTCGCGCGCACGTCGAATCACCCCCGCCGGCAGGCCAGCCAGACGCGCAACCTGGATCCCGTAGCTGCGATCCGAACGGCCCGGGACGACCTTTCGCAGGAACACGATCTGGTCCTGCCACTCGCGCACCAGCAGGTGGGCGTTCGCCACGCCGGGCAGGGCATCCGCGAGGTCGGTCAGCTCGTGGTAGTGGGTCGCGAACAGCGTCTTCGGCCGCGCCTTCGGGTTGGTCGCGAGATGCTCGGCGACGGCCCACGCGATGCTCAAGCCGTCGAAGGTCGACGTGCCTCGCCCGATCTCGTCGAGCACGACGAGGCTGCGCGACGTCGCCGTGTTGAGGATGCTCGCCGTCTCCTGCATCTCCACCATGAACGTGGATTGCCCGCGCGCGATGTTGTCGGCGGCGCCGACCCGCGCGTAGATGCGGTCGACGACCGGCAGCTTGGCCTGCCGGGCCGGCACGAACGAGCCGGCCTGCGCCATCAGGCAGAGCAGGGCGGTCTGACGCAGGTACGTGCTCTTGCCACCCATGTTCGGACCGGTGATGACGAGCAACTGCTGCGTCGTGCCGTCGAGCGACAGGTCGTTGGGCACGAACGCTTCCCGCGTCATCGTCTCGACGACCGGATGGCGTCCCTCGACGACGGCGAGATCGTCGGCGGTGTGCAGGTGCGGCTTGCTGTAGTTGCGGCGCGCCGCCACGTCAGCGAACGTGGCCAGGACGTCGAGCGTCGCCAGCGCGTGCGCCGTCTGCTGCAATGCCGGCGCGTGGGCGGCAACGTCGCGCCGCAACGTCTCGAACAGCGCCAGCTCCAATGCCTGCAGATGTTCGTCGGCGTGCAGGACCTGCTCTTCGTAGGTCTTCAGGCCCGGCGTGATGAAGCGCTCGCCACCGGCAATCGTCTGCTTGCGGATGTAGTCCGCTGGCACCGCATGCAGGTTCGACTTCGAGACCTCGATGTAGTAGCCGAAGACGCGATTGAAGCGGATCTTCAGCGAGGCGATGCCGGTGCGCTGGCGCTCGGCCTCTTCCATCGCGGAGATGTCGCTCTTGCCCGAGCGGCTCAGGCCGCGCAGCCGGTCGATCTCGGGATCGGCGCCGTCGCGGATGACGTCGCCATCCCGCGCGAGGAGCGGCGGCTCGTCGGCGAGCGTGCTGCTGATGCGGGTGCGCAACGTCGGCAGGTCGTCCAGCGCGCCCGCCAGGTGCAGCAGCTGCGGCGCCTGGAGCGTCGTCAGGATTCGGGCCAGGCCGGGCACGACCTCGAGCGACCGCGCGAGCGCCACCAGATCGCGAGGCCCAGCAGTCCCCAGCGCGGCCCGCGCCACCAGGCGCTGCACATCGTAGACCTGCTTCAGGGTCTCGCGCAGGGTGCCGCGGTCGACGGCGCGAAACGCGAGGTCCTCGACCGCGTCGAGCCGATCGCGCATCGCGTCCAGCGCGACGAGCGGCTTGGTCAGCCAGGCCCGCAACAGGCGCGCGCCCATCGCCGTCACGGTCTCGTCGAGCACGCCGAGCAGCGACGCCTGCCGTTCGCCCTCGGTGGAGGCCAGCACCTCGAGATGTCGCAGCGTGGTCGCGTCGATGATCAGGCCGTCGCGCGTCTCGCGGTACGCGAGGCTGCGGACGTGCGTGAGGTCGGCCTTCTGTGTGTCGCGCAGATACTGCACGAGTGCGCCGGCGGCGCCGATCGCGCAGGGATGCCCGTCGAGCCCGAAACCCGTGAGTCCGGTCGTCTGCAGCTGCTCGGTGAGCGCGCGGGTCGCACTGTCGATCGCGAACTGCCAGCCTTCGCGACGGGTCACGGCGATGGCCGGCGCGCCCTCGCCACGAATCGCCTCGACGTCGGTCTCGTTGGGCACGAGCAGCTCGCGCGGTGCGAGCACGCCGAGTTCTTCCCGCAACAGCCCCAGCGCATCGTCGCCCGCGAATTCGGTGGCGCCGAAGTCACCGGTCGAGAGCTCGACCCACGCGAGACCGAGCGGCGCGCCAGGCTTGCCGGCCGGCAGGACGGCCGCGAGCAGGGCAGGCGCGCGGGCGTCGAGATATGCCGCATCGGTGAGCGTGCCCGGCGTGACGACGCGCGTCACCTCACGCTTGACCACGCCCTTGGCGGTCTTCGGGTCCTCGACCTGATCGCAGATGGCGACGCTGAAGCCCTGCCGAATCAGGCGCGTCACGTAGCCGTCGGCGGCGTGGAACGGCACGCCGCACATCGGGATGCCGCTGCCGTTGGCGTCCTTGGATCGCGAGGTGAGCGTCAGTTCGACGGCGCGCGCGGCGACAACGGCGTCCTCGTAGAACAGCTCGTAGAAGTCGCCCATGCGGAAGAACAGCAGGGCGTCGGGATGCTGGCGTTTGGCGTCCTGATACTGGCGCATCGCCGGAGTGAGCGACGCGGGAGGAGCCGTGAGGATGGAATCGGACACCGGTGGCAGCAGGGACGCGCCCGGACGTCACCCTGCGCAGAGGCGACGGCCCGGCAGGTGAAGGCGCGGCCGGTAGAATGAGCAGGGCCGTGACGTGCGGCCAGTCTAGCATGCTCGTTCTCGCCCTCGATTCGTCCACCCGCGCCGGCAGTGTCGCGCTCGCCCGCGACGGTCAGGTGCTCGACGCGCGGGTCGGCGACCCCGATCAACGGCAGGCCGTGCGTTTGCCCGGCGACCTCACGACCCTCCTGACGGACCACGGGCTGACGCTCGCCGACGTCGACCTGCTCGCCGTGACGGCGGGGCCCGGCGGCTTCACCGGCCTGCGCGTCGGGCTCGCGACGATGCAGGGGCTGGGGCTGGCACTCGGCCGTCCAATCTTCGTCACCGGGACGCTGGATCTGCTGGCGCTCGTCGCGGGCGAGGCGCAGTCCGACGTGGCGTGGTGTGGGGCCTGGATGCGCGGGATGCGGGGCGAGATCTTCAGTGCGCTCCACGACCGACGCGCCCTCCCGCCGGACGCACCGACCATTGCCCCGTCAGTCGGCACGCCCGACGAATGCGCCGACGCGTGGATGGCGGCCGCGTCGACCGGCGAGATCGCGGTCGCCGGCGACGGCTGGCCCGATCACGCCGACGTTCTGATCGCGCGCTTCGGCGATCGCGTCCGTCCCTGTGAGGCACCGCCGCTGGCGAGTGTCCTCGCTCGCGTGGCCACCGCGCGTGCGAGCGAAGCCGTCGGCCCGGCTGCGGTCCGGCCCGCCTATGTGCGCCGCCCCGATGCCGTGGTCCTGCGCCAACAGGCCGGCCTGCCCGTGTCCGGCGACCTGTGACCGAGGGCGGCGTCGACACTCGTGCGGCGACGGTCACCGATGTCGCCGACATCGCCGCCGTCGAAGCCGCCGCGTTCGAACACCCGTGGACCGCCGACGCCCTGCGAGCGATGCTGCAGGACGGCCTCACACATGCGTTCATCGCGACGCACGACGACGCCGTGGTCGGCGCCGCGGTCGTCCGGGTCGTCGCCGGCGAAGGGGAGTTGCTGCGCATCGCGGTCGTGCCCCAGGCCCGTCGCCGCGGCGTGGCGCGGGTGCTGTTGCGGGATGTGATCGACGCCGTCGGCGGGGCCTGCCCGGACGGCCTCCATCTCGAGGTTCGCGCGTCGAACGCGGCAGCCCGAGCGCTGTACGAGACCGCCGGCTTCGTCGAGAGCGGGCGGCGGCATGGGTACTATCAGCATCCGGCCGAAGACGCCGTGCTGATGCGTTGGACGAGGGGGCTGACGGGTGTCGATCGAGAAGGCGTTGCGACGATGGAGTGACGGTGATAGAGTCGCCGCTGAACCCGGGGGTGACCCTGTCCGGTTCCCCCGCATGTAAGGAGGCAGCAATGCCCGATGCGCAGGATCTGAAGGAGCAACTGCTCCGGACCGACGCGGAATATCGCGAGCTCTTCCAACTGCACCATCAGCTGGACGAGAGGATTCGGTCCATGTCTGCCACGCCGCACCTTTCCGACAGCGAACAGCTGGAGGAAGTCCGCCTCAAGAAACGCAAGCTCCAGCTCAAGGACCGGATGGAAGACATCCTCCGGCACGCGGTTCCACCATCGTCTGGTCCGTCACGGTTCGCGCACGCCTGAGCGAACGCACCATACATCCGGAAGTTCCACCCTCGGTGCCCGTCGACAGCCGGCGGGCACCTGTGGCTCCAGCCGTGCCGGGGCCCACAGCCGAGGCGGCCAGGCATCGGCCGCGTCTCCCTCGTCACGCATGAAGCTCGATCGCGCGGGTTACCCCTTCATCGCCGGAGCGCTCGCTCCGGCCTCGTACTTCCTTGCCCGAAAGAAGTTCGCCGTCGGCGTGCCACTGCTGGGCCTGGCCGGCTTCCTCGCCTACTTCTTTCGCGACCCCGAGCGGTATCCGCCGCAGCATCCCGATCTCGTCCTGTCGCCGGCCGATGGCCGCGTGATGGTGGCCGGCCCCGGCGAACCCGGTGTCGCGCCCGAGGGCGACTGGCAGCAGATCAGCATCTTCCTGTCACCGATGGACGTCCACATCAACCGGACGCCGTTCGGCGGCGAGATTACGCGAATCGCTTACACGCCGGGGAAGTTCCTGGCGGCCTACGACGACCGCGCGGCCGCGGAGAACGAGCGAAACGAACTCTGGATCCGCGACGGCGATCGCACCGTCGTGTTCCGGCAGGTCGTCGGCGTCCTCGCCCGGCGCGTGGTGTGCCGTGTCCAGGTTGGTGATCAGCTCGTCGCTGGTGAGCGGTTCGGGCTGATGAAGTTCGGCTCGCGCATGGACGTCTTCGTGCCGCCCGAGTGCGAACTGCAGGTCCGTCCCGGCGACACCGTCCGGGGCGCCGAGAGCGTGCTTGCCCGCTGGCCGCAGGCCTGAAGGTAAGATGGCCGCATGATCAACGTGCTGCGGCGACGCGATCCGGAGCAGCGCCGGCTCCGCCGCGGCATGTACCTGTTGCCCAGCCTCTTCACGCTGGCCAACATGTTCTGCGGTTACGCGTGCGTGATCTATGCGATGCGGAACGAGTTCTCGACGGCGGCGCCGTTCATCGGCGTGGCGGTCGTGCTCGACCTGCTCGACGGGCGGATCGCCCGCCTGACCGGTGCGACGAGCGATTTCGGACGTGAGTTCGACTCGCTGGCCGACGTGATCTCGTTCGGTGTCGCGCCGGCCGTCCTCGGCTATGCTTGGAGCCTGTACACGTTCGGCCGCCTCGGTTGGGCGGTGGGCTTCCTGTTCGTCTCGGCCGCGGCCATTCGGCTCGCGCGCTTCAACATCCAGACGACCGCCAACCCGGACAAGCGCTACTTCGTGGGCATGCCGAGTCCGGCCGCCGCAGGCATCCCGGCGTCCACGGTGTTCCTGCTGCCGCACGGTTTCCCCGACGGCTGGATGACGTTCCTGGCGTTGCCCCTGCTGCTCGTGCCGGCCGGACTGATGGTCAGCACGATCAAGTACCGCAGCTTCAAGACGTTCAACCTGGGCCAGCGTCGCCCCGCCAGCGCGCTGATGATCATCGCGCTGCTCATCGCCGCGATCGCCACCTACCCACAGTGGTCGCTGGTGCTGATCTCGTACACGTACCTGATCTCCGGCTTCATCGGCATGGCGCTCGCGCGCGTCCGCCCGAAGTCCACCGAGACCGTCGTCGACGCGCCGGTGATCGAGACGGTACCGTCAGACGTGCCGCGAGAGTTGTAGCCTCGCGCGTCCTCGCCGCGAATCACTGGTCGGACCAAGATCAGCAGCAAAAGGGCGAAAAGGACAACAAGGGCCAGAAGGGCAGTACGTCGAGGCTATCGCGACGGAAGCAGCCGACCGGCCGTCGAGACGTGGCGAGGACGCTGGCTTCCTTGTCGACCTTCTTGGCGTTCTTGAACTTTTCGCCCTCTTGCCGCGTCAGTTCGCCACCGGCAGATCGAGTGACACGGTGGTCCCCACACCCTTCTCGCTGACGACGTCGATGCGGCCGCCCATCAACTCGACGTTGCGCTTGGCGATCGTCAGGCCCAACCCTGTGCCCGCGGCCTTCGTCGAGAAGTAGGGCTCGAACAGGCGAGCCATCGCGGCGGCGTCCATGCCGACGCCAGTATCGACGATCGACACCCGCACCCATTCGGGCGCCGTCCGACGGGCGACCACGGTGACCGAGCCGCCACCGGGCATCGCATGCAACGCGTTCTCGATGACGTTGATCACCGCCCGACCGAGCAGCGCGCGATCGATGCGCACCTCCGGTAGCCGTGCGGCGAGATCGGCGTCCACGCGCACGTTGGCAGGAAGGCCGATGCGGTAGCCGGAGAGCACCTCGTCGACCAGTTCCGGCAGCGACACCGGTTCCGGGCGGGCGGTCGGCGACGAGGCGAAGCTGGCGAACTCCGACGAGATCTGCCGCAGGATGCGCACCTGCAGCAGGATCGTGTCGACGCACTGCTCGAGCACCGGCGAGAGCGGCGTCCCGCGATCGTGGTGCACGCGCCGCAGGTGTTCGGCCGACAGCTGGATCGGCGTCAGCGGATTCTTGATGTCGTGCGCGACCTGGCGCGCCATTTCCGCCCACGCCTCGAGGCGATGCGTGCGCTGCAACTGATCGCGCTGCCGCGAGAGCTCCGCGGCCATGCTGTTGAAGGCCTCGACCAGTCGTTGCAGTTCGTCGGCGGTACGCGCCACCACACGTTGATCGAGATCGCCGGCCGCGATCCGCCGACTCGCGCGCGTGAGGCGCTGCACTGGATCGCCGATTCGTCCCGAGATCGAGTAGCCGAGCGCCGCGCCCAGCAGGATGAAGACGACGGCGCCGAGGTTGACGCTGCGATCGAGCTCGGCGATCTCGCGTTCGATCTCGCGCTGCCGCAACGTCATCGGCACCGTGAGAATCGCCTCGCGAGCGCCGACCCGAATCGGCGTCGCCGCGAGCTGATACTGCAACGGCCCGAGCTGGTCCTGCCCGGCAAAGGTCGGGAGTCGCTGCAGCACGATGGCGCGGTACACCGTGTCGGGCGTCCGCTCCGGCAGGAAGCCCTGCGCGAACAGGTCGCGCTGGCTGGTGGCCAGCAGCGTCGGCCCGTCGAAGATGTTGACGTCCTGCTTCATCACCCGGCTGATCCACACCATCACGTCGTCGGTGAGCGCGGTGGCGGTGACCGGACCGGTCTGCTGCAGGGCGAGGGCCTCCTCGATGACGCGCTGGGCGACGGCGGCAGTGCGCGTCGCTTCGGCCTCGACGTCGGCCCGTAAGCGTGAGGCGACGAATGTGCGAACCACGAACGCCAGCGTCAGCACCGGGATGACAGACGTGGCGACGAAGGCCAGGAACAGCTTCCGGGTGAAACTGGCGCGCACTTCACGCACCAGAAGCGTGGCCGGCTGCGGACCGCGGCGGTTGACGCGGTGCAGCACCGCATGCACCAGCAGCACGACGAGCAGCGCCGTTGCCGCCAGCGTCGCCATCTCCGCGATGTGCACGAGGTGCTCGATCGGGGTGACCCGGGGCACGCCAAGCACGTAGATGCCGAGCCG
>DATJTM010000562.1:0-2004 GCA_035503395.1 Luteitalea sp. | reverse complement strand
GTGCTCGTCGGCTTGACCCTGCCCATCGTTGCGCGTGCCGAACAGACTCCGCGACGTGGCCCGCAACCGACCGGCCGCGTGGTTGCGGCGCTCGGGGAGTCCACGTGGGGGCAGCGCGCCGAAGCGGTCGCCGCGCTGCTGCCCCGGATCGACGCCGAGCCCACGCTGCGCACCCGAGCCGACCTGCAGATGCGAGTCGCGGCCCTGCTCGTGCAGGAACGCGCGGCGTTGCGCGATGCCCGCGCCGCCGGGCTCGTCGTCGATGCCGCTCGGGTCGAGCATGCGGAACTGCTGATGGTGGTCGGCCTGCGCCTGGCGCCGCACGCCGGGCCGGAGGCGCGCAAGCTGCTGCTGGCCGCGCTGATTCAGGGCGATTTCGCACCCGGCTCGCGATTCGCGACCGGCCTTGCGGCGTTTGGTGGGGCCCTCGTCGACGAGATGCTCGGCCTGGCTCGCGACGAGGCCGGCTCGCGACGCGCCAGCGCCTACACGATGATGGGACGCGTGCTCCAGCAGCACGGCGAAGGTGTCCTCGACGAGCCGCTCGAGATCACGCAGGCGCTGGACCTCGTGGCTGCGCTGCGGACCGGACTCGATGATGCCGAGGTCGGCGTGCGTGTCGCCGCGATCGACGGTGTCGTGCTGGCCGGTGACGCCGGTGCGACCGACGCGCTTGGACAACTGGCGCGTCGCGACATGAGTCCGATGGTCCGCAGCCGGGCCCGCGAGGCGCTGGACGCGCTGACCCGCTAGCGCGACAGGTGCTTCGTTGTCGCGGCGATCGCCGCGACGACGTGCGGTCAGCGTGCGTGCGTCTCGAGGAATGCGTTCAGCGCGGTGACGACCTCTGCCGGGATCTCGTGTCCGCCGTCGAAGGGGACCCACGTGACCTTCAGACCGGCGTCGGCGAGCGTACGCGCCAGCCGCGACGAGGCGCCGAACGGCAGGATGCGGTCGGTACGGCCATGCGCGATGAAGACGGGCAGACCCGTCCGCGCCGCTATACCGTCGCGCCAGCTGGGTTCGTCGACGATGGTGGGCGAGAGCAGGACGAGAGCCTGCAGACGTTCGTCCGAGCGGAAGGCGATCTCGGCACTGACCATCGCGCCCTGCGAGAAGCCACCGAGCACGACATCGCGGCCGCCATCACCATCCCGTCGTCGGTAGTCGCGTAGCAGTGCGCGCACGCTCCGGGCGGCAGGTTCGAGGCCTTCCGGCCGTGTCGCTGACAGATCAGGTAAGCCGTCGCTTCCCACGTGCGACGCCAGATCGAGGGCCCACCAGGCCCGGCCACGGCCGTTGACGCCGGCGTCCGGCCCTTCAGGAAAGACGAAGCGACGCCCAGCCGGCAGGCGGATCGTCGCGGTGAACGGCATCCATTCCTGAGGCGACGAGGAGAAACCGTGGAGCAGGACCAGCGACCTGGCGCCCGTCCCCACCTCGATGCTTCGCGTCGGCGGTTCGCGCGTCCATCCGCAGCCTGTGCTGATCGTCAGTCCCAGGAGCAGCGCACCGGCCAATCGCATCACCAGAAGGTACGGCGGGGAGGTGGCGTCCGTTCACCTCACGAAACGCAGGCATCGAGCGGTTACCTGTGCCGAGGACGATGGATCAGCGATTCCAGTGCATGGTGCTTGGCGGGCCAACAACGGTCGGCACCGTGAACTCGAGCGAGACGGCTCGTGACACCGGCTCGTGCCATCGCCGTTGCACGAGGTCGAGGGCGATGCGCTTGCCGTCCAGAGAGCAGCCGCGAGCCGGGAGGCTGAGCACCGAGGTGGCCGCACTGAGTGGACGAGCGAGGCTCGGCAGCAGCACGCCCGAGTGGTACGGAGTCTCGGAGTACGCCGCGGCCGATCGCACGCAGCCTGAATCCATGTCGCGTAGCATGAACTCCGATCTGTCCTGCCAACGCTGCCACGGCCTCTCCATGCGGACCAGGAGGCCTCTGGCTGCCGTGCGCCACGGACTGAATTCGTCGTCGCTGCCGAGGTCGGTGACCGT
>DATJTM010000561.1:0-3060 GCA_035503395.1 Luteitalea sp. | reverse complement strand
GCCGACTGCCGACTGCCGACTGCCGAGGGAGATACCAAGATGTTGAAGAACTACCTGAAACTCGCCTGGAAGGTGCTGCAGCGCCGCAAGGTGTTCACGGCGATCAGCCTGTTCGGCACCAGCTTCACGCTGGTCGTGCTGACCGTGGCGGTGGCGATGTTCGACCACACGTTCTCGCCGATGGCGCCGGAGGTGAACATGGCGCGCACCCTCGAGATGAACATGGCCCGCATGCAGGGCGAGGGCAGTACCTGGCAGAGCCCGCCGGGATACAAGCTGGTGCACGACTACGCGCGTAACCTGCCCGGCGTCGAGCTGATGACGGTCCAGACC
This sequence comes from Luteitalea sp., assembly GCA_035503395.1. GTDB lineage: Bacteria > Acidobacteriota > Vicinamibacteria > Vicinamibacterales > Vicinamibacteraceae > Luteitalea. The sequence continues at coordinate 2,727 of DATJTM010000561.1, read as the reverse complement.
GGCGGCTCGCTGGCCGTGTCCTTCGTCGAGGGCCGCAAGATCGAGTCACAGTTGAAGCACACCGACGCGAACTTCTGGAAGCTCTATCAGTTCGAGTTCCTCGAAGGATCGCCGTTCAGCGAGGCCGACGTCGAGTCTGCGCGCCTGGTCGTCGTCATCAACAAGACCAGCCGCGATCGCTTCTTCGGCGGCGCCAACGCGGTGGGGCGTTACATCGATGCCGACGGACAGCGCTTCCAGGTGATCGGCGTGGTCACCGACGTGCCGTCGATGCGTACGCCGTCGGCCGACCTGTACGCGCCGTTGAACACGCAGAAGTCGAAGGGCTGGCAGGACGAGTACCTCGGCAACTTCGAGCCGGCCTTCCTGCTGGCAGGCGGCGTCCAGCCCGAGGACGTCCGCGCGGAGCTGCGATCGCGCCTCGCGACGTGGAAGTCGCCGCAGAAGCAGTGGAAGACGCTGTCGGCAACGCTGGAGTCGCGGTTCGAACGCACCGGCCGCAGCATGTATCCCGGCCGCACCGAGTACGAGCAGACGTACGGCGGATTCCTGGTGGCGGCCCTCGCTGGCGCGGCGCTCCTCTTCATGGCGTTGCCGGCCATCAATCTCGTCAACCTGAACGTCAGCCGGATCATGGAGCGCGCCTCCGAGATCGGCGTCCGCAAGGCCTTCGGCGCCTCGAGTCGCACGCTCGTCGTCCAGTTCGTCGTCGAGAACCTGGCGCTGACGATCATCGGCGGCCTGGTCGGCTTCGTGCTGGCCGGCTTCGCGCTGCAGGCGATCAACGAGAGCGGCACCATCCCATACGCCAGCCTCGCCCTGAACACCCGCATCTTCGTCTGGGGTATCGGGCTGTCGATCGTGTTCGGCCTGCTGTCGGGCGTCTACCCCGCCTGGCGCATGTCGCGCGTCCACCCCGTCGTGGCGCTGAAGGGAACGAGGTAGGCCATGGCCCTGCACCTGCTGAAGTTGATCTGGAACCGCAAGCGCGCCAACTTCCTGATCATCACCGAGATACTGCTGTCGTTCATCGTACTGGCGGCCGTCACCACGGTGGCCGTGCACTACTATAGGAACTACCAGTCGCCGCTCGGCTTCTCGTACGAGCGCATGTGGGATGTCGTGGTCCGCGTACCGCGTGGGCTCGAGTCCACACCGGAAGTCGAGCGCGAGCGCCTCGCACGCATGGTGCGCCTGGTGGCCGCCGTGAAGAACATGCCGGAGGTCGAAGCGGCGAGCCACATCCAGCTGCCGACCTTCCGCAACTGGCAGTGGAACAGCGATTTCACCATGAAGGGTGGCAAGTCGATCGCGTTCAACGGCAATCGTGGCGGCGACGAACTCGCGGCGACGATGAACATTCCCGTCGTGGACGGTCGCTGGTTCAGCCGCGAGGACACCGGGCAGAGCTGGGACGCCGTCGTCATCAACGCGGCGATGGCCCGCGACATCTTCGGTGATGCCCGCGCCGTGGGGCAGCTCATTCCCGAAGGCGACCGGCCGCCACGCGCCGACGAGCCACCCGCGCGCCGGCAACGCGTCGTCGGTGTGATTCAGGATTTCAGGCAGTTCGGCGAATATTCGACACCGGGCAATTACCTGTTTCAGCGCAACGACATCGAGACCGCCGCGCAGCCGCCTGCCCCTGCCGGTGGTGCGTCGTCGGCCGCCGCGACCGGCGCGGCCGACGCGGCCGCGGCCGCCAAGCCGGCCGACATGCAGCCAGGACGACCGACGGCCGAACTCCCCGGCGCGATCGTCCTGCGCGTCCGCCCGGGCGTGAACGCGGCCTTCGAAGAGCGCCTCGTGAAGGCGCTGCAGGACCTGGCCCCCGACTGGAGCTTCGCGATGCAGCCGGTCGAGGACACGCGTTCGAGCTACCTGCGCAACAACTACCTGACACCGCTGGCGACTATGGGGATGGTTGCCGGCTTCCTGCTCGTGATGGTCACGCTGGGGTTGAGTGGTGTGCTGTGGCAGAACGTGACGCAGCGCATCCGCGAACTCGGCCTGCGCCGTGCGAAGGGGGCCGACCGCGCCCGCATCAAGCGCCAGATCTTCCTCGAGCTCGCACTGATGACCGGCATCGCCATCGTCGGCGGCGGACTGCTGCTGGCGCAGGTGCCGGTCCTCGGGTGGCTCGGCCCCGTCCCGCCGTCGATCTATGCGGTGAGCCTGGGGCTCGCAGCGGCAGGCCTCTTCGTGCTGACGTCAGTGTGCGGCTGGTATCCGAGCCTCCTGGCCACGCGCATTCCGCCGGCCGAGGCGCTACGCTACGAGTGAGACATGGGTTCCCCCGTCCGCATGGACACCGCACCAATCCTGATCGCGGACGATGACGATGCCGTGCGCGCGTCGCTGGCCCTGCTGCTGAAGCAGGCCGGCTACCGCACGCACGCCGTCGGGACGCCCGACGCCGCACTCGCGTGGCTCGCGCAGCACCCGTGCGCACTCGTGCTGCAGGACATGAACTTCTCGCGACGGACATCTGGCGAGGAGGGTCTCGAACTGCTCCGGCGCATCCGCGAGAGCCATCCGCTGCTGCCGGTGATCCTCATCACGGCGTGGGGTTCGATTTCGCTGGCGGTGTCCGGCATGCGGCTCGGCGCCTCCGACTTCGTCACCAAGCCGTGGACCAATCCGGCGCTGCTGCAGACAGTGCAGACGGCGCTGCGCCTGGCCGGATCGTCCAACGGATCGGATGCGGCGCCGATCAGCCGCGAGGAT
>DATJTM010000560.1:0-5377 GCA_035503395.1 Luteitalea sp. | reverse complement strand
GTGCGGCTGTCCGAGCTGGTTGACGCGGTCGATGAACGCGGGAGGAAAGCTGTATTCACGGCCAACGAGCAGCCCGATTTTCATGACGGATCTCCGAAAAGGTCGGCAGTCTACCACGCGGGCCGGCATACAGCGGCGACGCGCGGGAGCGCGCGCGGGCGGGCAAAACCTGATGGCGTGGAGCTCGACAGGAGCACCCGCGGCGGACGCCGGCGGGCCAGGGACACCGAAGAGTCCCAGCGGTCCGGCAGCCCGGGATCAGGTACGCAACAGGCGGTCGGGCCCTCCCTCCCTTCCACTCGCGTCGTGGTCCTGATCCCGGGTCACCGTTCCACTGGACGACCCTTCTAGATGCTCATAACGCTGGACAGGGGCGAACCGAACAGGTGCCTCACGTGATCGGGGCCTGCGCCGGCCGCAGGCTGGCCGGGTCGACCGCGAACGTGGGCCAGTCCTGACCATCCGGAGTGCGCACGTCGCCGCGTTCGAGGAACCCGAGCCCGCCGCCCGCGACGAGGTCGTGCACGGGGCGCGACACGAGGACCTCGCCGGCGTCGGCCGCCGCGGCCACCGTCGCGGCACGCGTCACCGCGACGCCATCCACGCGTCCGTCGCGGACGGTGATCTCGCCGATGTCGAGGCCGCCCCGCAGCTGCCAGCCGAGGCGCGCCGCGGTGTCGGCAATCGTGACGGCGCAGCGAATCGCGCGGACCGGACCATCGAAGGTGGCGCGCACGTCGAGCGTGGCGAGGTCGAAGGCGTCGCCGCGGAAGTGCTCGACGAGCCGACGAATCGCCGAAGTCAATCGCTCCGGCGGCGTCGTCTCGCGGGTCGCTGCCGCCGGTACGAGCCGGCCGTGCAGCACCGTGGCCAGCACACGGGCATCGTCCTCTCCGGGCCGGAAGCCCGTGAGGAACTCCTCGATCTCGCCGAGGAGTTCGTCCTGGTCGCCGACGAACGGCAGGTGATCGTCGCCTGGGAGTTCGACCAGACGGGCGCCGGGGATGCGCGACGCCATGTACCGACTCTCCTCGACGCGCAGCGCGCGGTCGCCGACCCGGTGCAGCAGCAGCGTCGGCACCCGAACCGAGCCGAGAATTTCGCGCACGTCGATCGCGGCGTTCATGCGCGTCAGCGCCAGCGCCGCGCCGGGGCTCGCGCCCATGCGCAGGTAGGTGGCCCACCACTCCCGGAAGGCGGGGTCGTCCTGGCGCGACGGGGCCCGGTCCTCGATGCCGATCGGCGCCCCCCACGACGCGCGGATGACCTCGAAGAACGCCTCGCGCTGCTCCCGCGTTGGCGCCCACGGGTAGTCGGGCGCCCACAGTCGTCGCGCGTACGAGCCGATCATCACCAGCGCCAGCGTCTTGTCCGGGTAGGTGGCGGCAAACAGCGAGCACATCGGCCCGCCTTCCGACACTCCCAGCAGTGCGGCCCGCGTCGATCCGACCGCATCCATCACGGCGCGCACATCGTCCATCCGCTGTTCGAGCGAGGGCAGTTCGGCCACCCGATCGGAGAGCCCCGTGCCGCGCTTGTCGAACAGGATGAGGCGCGAGAACGACGCCAGGCGCGTCAGGAACCGCGCGAAGCTCGGCTCCGCCCACGCGTAGTCCAGGTGCGAGACCCAGCCCATGACGAAGACGATGTCGATCGGACCGTCGCCGACGACCTGATAGGCGATGCTGGTCTCGCCGCTTCGCGCGTATTGCGTCGACGGCCGTCCGGCCCACGGGCGCGTCGACGGCCCGCGCATCACGACGAGGGGACCGGCGTCGACCGCGGCGGATGGCGGGGACTCGTGGCGAGGCTGGTCGGCCTCGATCTCCACGGGCGCGACGAACCGGTAACCGCGGCGGGGCACGGTCTCGACGTAGGCCGTGTCGGGATCGCTCTCGGCGAGGAGCCGTCGCAGTGCCGAGATCTGCTGCGCCAGGTTGTTCTGTTCGACGTAGGTGCCCGGCCAGACGGCCTCGAGCAGGGCCTGGGTCGTCACCAGATGGCCGTGCCGCTCGACCAGGACGCACAGCGTCTCGAACGCCTTGGGCGTCAGCGTCACCGGGCGGTCGTCGTGCAGGAGCCGGTGCTCGGACGGCACGAGGCGCCACACCCCGAAGCGGTATGCGTGGGCCATCGCCATGATTCTCAGGTCTCCTTCAGCAGCATTTCACCGGACGCTCAGATCGCGGTCCGGCGGTCATCGTATCGTGCTGGTGACGGCCGGATCACTGGCTGCATGCCGATCCGGGATTCTGCGCTGGCCCCGTGACTCGATCGGCATGGTCATGGTCCGTGCTCCGGTCGTCCCTGTCGCCTTCAGTAACGACCTGCTTATCCGACGGTCGTCATCCGGACAACGTCCGGCCGCCTGCCCACCGCACGACCGCTCGCTGGCACCTGTCGCCGCGACCCCGACGCTACACTAGGTCCGTGCCTGTCGTTGCCCGCGCCGCTCGTGGCGAGCTCTCCTCCGACCTGTTCGAACAGAGTCCCGACGTTGTCGCCGCGCATCTCGAAGACGCTGCGCACTATCCCGGCGGCCGTGCTGACGTCGTGGCACGTCCGCGCACCGAAGCCGATGTGGTGGCCGTCCTGGCCGACGGGCGACCGGTGCTCACCGTGGGCGCCCAGTCGTCGCTCACCGGCGGCGCCACCCCGGCCGGCGGGATCGTCCTCTCGACCGCCCGCCTGACGTCCATCGAGCCCGCCCTCGAAGGCCACGTCCGCGCCGGCGCTGGCGTGCCACTCCAGACCCTGCAGGAGGCGCTCGGGCCGCAGGGGCTCGAGTTTCCGCCAGTTCCGACCTACCTCGGCGCCACGGTCGGCGGCATCATCGCGACCAACGCGGCCGGCGCGGCCACGTACAAGTACGGGCCGACGCGCCCCTGGGTGCTCGGGTTGACGGTGGTGCTGGCCGGCGGCGACGTCATCGACGTCATGCGCGGCGAGCACATCCTCGATCACACGGGGACGTTCGTCATCGATGGCCCCGGCGGTCACCGCGTCGTCCCTGTGCCGACCTATGTGATGCCAGACGTCGTGAAGCGGTCGGCGGGCTATCACGCCGCGTCCGGCATGGATCTCGTCGATCTGTTCATCGGCGCGGAGGGCACGCTCGGCGTCATCGTGTCGGCCGTGCTGAAGGTGCAGCCGGCGCGAGCCGGCCTCTGTTACGCGCTGGTGCCGGTCGTCGACGAGCCGAAGGCGCTGGCGCTGGTGGCCGAACTGCGCACGGCCTCGCAGGACACGTGGCGCACCGCCAATCCCGTCGGCATCGACGTGGCGGCCATCGAACACATGGACACGCGTTCGCTGGCCATCCTTCGCGAGGACGGCGCCGACCGCAAGTACGAGGTGCAATGGCCAGCCGAAGCCGGCCTGCTGTTGCTGATCCAGCTCGAACTGCCGGCACTGTCGCAGAGCGAGGCCTACGAGGAGATCAGCCGTGCGCTCGACGACGATGCGCCGGACACGGCGCTGATCCGGTTCTGTCGCGTGCTCGAGTCACATGGCGTGCTCGACAACACGGAACTCGCGTTGCCCGGCGACCGCAAGCGGGCCGAACAGTTGCTCGGTGTGCGCGAAGCCGTGCCGGCTGGCGTCAATGCCCGTGTCGGCCGTGCCAAGCGCGACGTCGATGCCCGCATTGCCAAGACGGCGGCCGACATGGTCGTCCCGTTCGAGCGCTTCGGCGAAATGATGGACATCTACCGCGCTGGCTTCGCATCGCGCGGGCTCGACTTCGCGACGTGGGGGCACGTGTCGGACGGCAACGTCCACCCGAACGTCCTGCCGCGCAACTACGAGGACGTGGAGGCCGGGAAGGCGGCGATCCTCGAGTTCGGCGCCGAAGTGGCACGGCTCGGCGGCTGCCCGCTCGCCGAGCACGGCGTCGGCCGGCACCCGGTCAAACAGGCGCTGCTCCGTCAGTTGTATGGCGACGAGGGTATCGTGCAGATGCGGCTCGTCAAGCGGGCGCTCGACCCGACCGGCATCCTCGCGCCCGGCGTGTTGTTCACGTGACGTCGCGCCCACTCCCAGCCCGCTCACCAGACTCCGTCAGGCGACTCGCCGAGAGTCATCGCGATGTCGAATCCAAGATGCGGTAAGCGATGCCGCACTCGTCAGCGATGGTGGCGAGGGCCCGATCGGCGGTCCAGAGCCTGCCACCCGCGACAAGAGCCGACGCCAGCAGGTGGGCATCGACCCAGCCGATGCCCCGTCCGTGAAAGCCACGCGCCCTGATGAACGCGACGACCTCCGGATGAGGCACGGGCGACGCGTGCGTCATCTGCGCATAGCTCTCCAGCAGCGCACGCCGGCCGCCTCGGTCACCGAGGAGCAGTTCCCCGTAGACGTACTCGTGCCCGACGCCGCCGCCGTCCAGCAACAGTCTGTCCAGTTCGGCCGCGAACGGCGCCTGGTTCGCGAGGAACCTCACCCAGACCGAGGTGTCGACCAGGATCATCACTTCGAGGCAAGCCCAGCCAGTTCTCCGCGATCACGACGCCGTGGGGTGTCCGTAGCGTCAGGCTCGGATCCCCGCAGCGCACTCAGACGCTGGTAGGCGGCCCGACTGATCAGCGCCTTCAGCCCGAGTCGAACCGTGTCGGTGTCAGTCGTCGCCCCAACCGCCGCTCGCGCCTCGCGGAGCAACTGTTCATCGATATGGAGCGTCTTTTTCATACATACGATTCTGCCATACAAGTATGGTCAGAAGCTGCGAGCACGCGGTCAGCGCACCGGCCCGATGCATTTGCCGGAGAGCGGAATCGCGTTACAAGGGGACGTGCGTATCCGGCCCCTCGTGCTCCTCGGCTCGGTCGCTGCCGCTGGCCTCGCGCTGGCGGCGGCGTGCACCCGGGTCTCCGCGCCCTCCACATCGTCATCGACGTCGGCGCCCGACGCCGTGACGTTCGTCAGGGACGCCAACGCGACCCTGCTCGAGCAGGCCAACGCGCTGGCCCGCGCGCAGTGGGTGGCTGCCAACTTCATCACGAGTGACACCGAGCAGATCTCGGCGTCGGCGACCGCGGACTTCGTCGCCACATCGATGCGGCTCGCCAAGGCGGCGGCGTCGTATCCGGTCGATGCCGGCGGTGCTGACGTGGCTCGCCAGCTGATGCTGCTCAAGCTGGCCGCCAGCCCGCTGCCGGCACCGTCGGATCCGAATCTCCAGAAGGAACTCACGCGCATCGTCGCCGGCATGGAGGCCGAGTACGGGCGCGGCAAGTACTGCCCGCCGGGCAAGCCGTGCCAGACGCTGGACGACCTGAGCCGGTTGATGGCGACCAACCGCGACCCGAAGGCACTGCTCGAAGCGTGGGAGGGCTGGCACGCCATCGCCCCACCGCTCAAGCAGCCCTACGAGCGGTTC
>DATJTM010000559.1:0-2092 GCA_035503395.1 Luteitalea sp. | reverse complement strand
TTGTATCAGCTGTCGGTGCTGGCCGGCGATGCCACCGCGTCGCAGCACGTGGCCTGGGCGACGGGGCAGCCGCGCGAGTACGACATGGTGGCGGCGCAGGCGCAGATCGCGATGTACGAAGGGCGCTGGCGTCGAGGCGAGGAGCTGTACCGGCGGTCGGCGGATCTTGCGGTGACGCGTGGCCTGCGCGGGACCGCGGCCGGGCAGATTGCGCATCTCGCATGGCTCGAGGCGCTCTACCGTCCGGACGAGGGGCTGGCCGAGCGCGTGCGGCAGACGATCGCGCGCGGCGGTACCAGCGACGACGGGCCGGTCGCGTCCGGACGCTTCCGGGCGGCCGTGGCGCTCGCGCTGGCTGGCGATCGCACCGAGGCGTTGGCCATCGTCGACGCGGCCGAACGACGTTCGCCGGAGTCCACGTACGTACGGACCGTGCTCGGTCCGGCGACGCGCGGTGCCATCGCCCTGCACGACGATCGATTGGCCGAGGCGGTGTCCGCGTTGGAACCCGCCCGGGCCACCGAGGTCGGGGGGCTTGGCGCGCTGCTGACGCTGTACCTGCGCGGCGAGGCGTACCGCCGGCAGGGCGCCTGGGCCGACGCGATGCGGGAGTTCGAGCGCCTGCTCGCCAAACGCGGTGCCGATCCGTACGCACCGATGGTGCCGATGTCCTACCTCGGTCTGGCGCGCGCGCAGGTGGCGGCGGGTGATCTCGAGAAGAGCCGGGCGACGTACCAGACACTGCTGGAGCTGTGGCGCGACGCGGACGCCGACTTCGCCCCTCGCATCATTGCGCAGGCGGAGTACGACCGGCTCGCCGCCCCGATGACCGCGGCGAATCAGCCCACCCCGACGCGATAGCGCCGGAGGGCCGGCCTTCGTCATTCGGCCGTCGGCCTTCGAAGGCAACTGCCGCTCCGGCGCCCCTCTTGGACGCATCTCGGCAGGGACGCGCCGCCGGCGCGTCCCCTGGGCGGCCGGCTCGGCGACCCGGCCCTACCGATTACATTCGGCCGTCGGCCTTCGACGGTCACGTGACGTACCCGTACCCCGTACCCCGTACCCCGCACCCGGTACCCTGTACCCGGCACCCGGTGCCCTGTAGCTGTAGGCTGCCGGCCATAGGCTGTAGGCTTAAAGGCCGACCGTGACGGCGCCAGCCCACATCGCCCACTACCAGCTCCTCGAGCTGATCGGACAGGACGGTCCCGTCGAGACCTGGCGGGCTCGCGACTCCCGTCTGCAGCGGACCGTTGCCGTGCAGGTCTTGCGGCGTCATCCCGACACGGCCGCCGAGGAGGTCGATCGCTTCCGGCGACAGGCGCACGTGTCGTCGCTGGTCACGCACCCGCACATCTGCGCCGTCCACAACTGGGGTGAAGACGACGGCCATCCCTACGTGGTCCGCGAACTGCTGACGGGGCGCCGCCTCGACGAGGTCCTCGCCGCCGGGCCGATGCCGCTCGATCGCGCGCTCGACCTCGCGATCCAGCTGACGGGCGCCCTGTGTGCGGTGCATCGGCGCGGACTGGTGCACGGGCAGGTCCGTCCCTCCAACATCCGGCTGACGCTCGACGGCCACGTGAAGCTGCTCGGGCTCGGGACGGCCATCGCCGACCCGTCGGCGGCGTCGCCTGAGCTCGGTGCGCTGGCCACGACCGCCGTCGACATCGACACCTCGGCGGCGACCGAGGGCGCGCTCGACGCGAATCCGTACCTGGCTCCCGAGCAGGTGGCGGGGCATCCGCCGACCGCGGCCAGTGACGTGTTCGCGACCGGTGCGCTGCTGTACGAGATGACGACCGGTGCCCGCCCCTTCGAGGGCGCGACGCCAACCGACCTCTCGCACGCGATCCTGTCGTCGATGCCGGTGCCGGTGCGTCGACGCAACCGGCGCGTGCCGGCCGACGTGTCGGCATTGATCGACCGGGCGCTCGCCAAGGCGCCGCAGTCGCGTCCCGCGAGTGCCCAGGACCTGCTGGATGCCTTGCGCGAAGCCAGACGCGAACTGGGTACGCGCTTCAGGTTCCTGCCGGCGTGGAATCGCACCACCGCGACGGTGGCGGCGACGGTCGTCGTCTTGATCGCCGGT
>DATJTM010000558.1:0-4825 GCA_035503395.1 Luteitalea sp. | reverse complement strand
GCGCCCACGGCCGCGACGATGGACGCCGCAACCTCCTGCGCCGCCGCGGCACCGAGCGCCGCGGCATCGGCGTGGACCGAGATCTTCATGGCGCCGGACTCTAGCACAAGGGTCGTATCGGTAGGGACGCGCCGCCGGCGTGTCCGACTCTGGACGGCCCGGCGGGCCGTCCCTACCTATCAGACTGCTATGCTGAGAAGTTGATGTCGACACCGCCGACCGCGCCGATCCGCGACATCGTGGTGAAGGGCGCCCGTACCCACAATCTCAAGCAGGTCGACGTCACCTTGCCGGCCCGCAAGTTGATCGTCATCACCGGCGTCTCGGGCTCGGGCAAGTCGTCGCTCGCGTTCGACACGATCTACGCGGAGGGGCAGCGCCGCTACGTCGAGTCGCTGTCGGCCTACGCCCGGCAGTTCCTCGAGCGCATGGAGCGCCCAGACGTCGACTCGATTCAGGGCATCTCGCCGGCGATCGCCATCCGGCAGAAGAACAGCATCCGCAACCCGCGGAGCACCGTCGGCACCACGACCGAGATCCACGACTACCTGCGGCTGCTGTTCGCACGCGTCGGTCGCACCTACTGCCGCAACTGCGGCCGTGAGGTCATCCGGGAGTCAGCCGAGGTCGTGGCGCACCGCCTGGCCGGCCTGACCGACGGCACCCGCCTGCTGCTGGGTTTCGAGATGCCGGTCGTGAGCATGCACGTTGCCGGCGCCGACGAGGACGCACGACGCGAGGACGACGACGAGGCTGGCGACAGCAAGGGCCGCACGACGAAGAAAGACGTGCGGCTGTCACTCGAGGCGACGCTCGAGACGCTGCGCCGCCGCGGCTTCACGCGCGTGCTGCTCGACGGCACGCTGCACATGCTCGCCGACCTGCCGATGTCGGCCCTCGAAGGCCGTACCAGCCTCGAGGTCATCGTCGACCGCATCAAGGTCGGCCCGGACGTCGTGGCGCGCCTGACCGACTCGCTTGAGATTGCGTACCTGGAGGGTGGAGGAGCGGCATTCTCCGTAGAGCTGACCGACGGTGAGCCGATCCGCCACGTCTTCTCCGAGCGCTTCGAGTGCCGCACCTGCGGCATCCCGTACGAAGTGCCGCAGCCGCGGCTGTTCTCGTTCAACAACCCGTTCGGGGCGTGCCCGACGTGCCACGGCTTCGGCAACGTCATGGAACTCGATCTCGGCCTCGTGGTGCCGAACCCGGGCAAGACCCTGGCGCAGGGCGCGATCGATCCGTGGACCAAGCCGCAGTACCGCGGCTACCTCACGCACCTGAAGCGGCAGGGGCGCGACGGCAAGGTCCGCATGGACGTGCCGTGGGAACAGCTGACCGACGCCGAGCGCGCCTTCGTCGTCGACGGCGACGGCTCGTACGAAGGCGTGCGCGGCTTCTTCGCGCTGCTGGAACGCAAGAAGTACAAGGTGCACGTGCGGGTCTTCCTGAGCCGCTATCGTGGCTACCAGACGTGCCCGGACTGCCAGGGATCGCGGCTGCGGCGCGAAGCGCGCGACGTGCAGATCCAGTCGCTGACGATCGATCGTGTCGGCGCGATGACGGTGCGCGAGGCGCTCGACTTCTTCGGCGGCCTGACCCTGTCGGAACGCGACGCCGCCATTGCCGACAAGCTGCAGGTGGAGATCGTCAAGCGCCTGACGTTCCTGAGCAACGTCGGCCTCGATTACCTGACCCTCGATCGCCTGTCGTCGACCCTGTCGGGCGGCGAGTCGCAGCGCATCAGCCTCGCGACCTCGCTCGGCTCGGCCCTCGTGGGCACGCTCTACGTGCTCGACGAACCGTCGATCGGGCTGCATCCGCGCGACAACTTGCGCCTGATCGACATCCTCCGGCAGCTGCGCGATCAGGGCAACACCGTGCTCGTCGTCGAGCACGATGCCGACATGATTGCCGTGGCCGACGAGATCATCGACATGGGGCTCGGCGCCGGCGAACTGGGTGGACGCGTGGTCTACGCCGGCTCGTTGGCGGGGCTGCGTCGCGACCCGCGTTCGCTCACGGGCAAGTACCTGCGCGACGACCTCGCGATTCCGATTCCCGCCACCCGTCGCAAGCCGACCGGGCAGCGCCTCAAGGTGCTCGGCGCCACTGAGCACAACCTGAAGAACGTGGACGTGGCAATCCCGCTGGGGCTCTTCACGGTGGTCACCGGGGTCTCAGGCTCCGGCAAGTCGACGCTCGTCCACGAAGTGATCCACGCCGGCATCAAGCGGGCGAAGGGCGAGTGGGACAAGGCGGTGGGCGCCTGCCGGCGCATCGAGGGCATCGAGCTGATCTCGGACGTGGTCCTCGTCGACCAGGCGCCGATCGGGCGCACGCCGCGCTCCAACCCCGTCACGTACCTGAAGGCGTTCGACCCGATCCGCGAGCTGTTTGCCAGCACCAAGGAGTCCAAGACGCGCGGCCTCACGGCCAGCAGCTTCTCGTTCAACGTGCCGGGTGGCCGCTGCGACGCCTGCGAGGGCGAGGGCCAGGTGCGTGTCGAGATGCAGTTCCTCGCCGACGTGTTCGTGCCGTGCGACGTCTGTGACGGCACGCGATTCCGGCCGCAGGTGCTGGAGGTCAAGTACCGCGGCAAGAACATCCACCAGGTGCTGGACCTGACCGTGCGCGACGCGCTGCAGTTCTTCAGCGGTACGCCCAAGGTGTTGCGACGCCTGCAGGTGCTGGAAGAGATTGGCCTCGGCTACCTGCGCCTGGGGCAGCCGGCCACGACGCTCTCGGGTGGCGAGGCGCAGCGCATCAAGATCGCGTCGCACCTGTCCACGCAGGGTGGGGAGCGGATGCTCTACATCCTCGACGAACCGACCACGGGCCTGCACTTCGACGACATCGCGAAACTGCTCGCCGCCTTCCGCAAGCTGCTGGCCGCCGGCCATTCCCTGCTGGTCATCGAGCACAACCTGGATGTGATCAAGACCGCCGACTGGGTCATCGATCTGGGGCCCGAAGGCGGGCACGCCGGCGGGCACCTGGTGGCAGTCGGCTCACCAGAAACGCTGGCCGGCGTCGAGGCTTCGTACACCGGGCAGCATCTCAAAGCGGTCCTCGAGGCCGCGAAGGCCGTACACTAAGGATCCATGCGCATCCTCTCCTGCATGGCAGCCGCCGCGCTGATCTCCGCGACGATGGCGGCAGCGCAGACACCGGCGCCGCCCGCCCCTCGCACCTCGTACGATCAGGTCGTCGCCCAGCTCCGGTCGCCGGACGCGGAAGCACGCCGCGACGCCCTCCGGGCCCTCGGGGCGACGGCGTATCCCGAGGCGATCGCGCCGATCAGCCAGTTGCTGACCGACCCGGTCGACGACATCCAGCTCGAAGCGATCTACACGCTGCTGAGCTTCTATCACGTGGAGAAGCCGACGATCGTCAAGCGTCGGAAGGGCCTCGTGGTGGAGACGCGCTCGCGGAGTGCCGCGCAGCGCATCTACGACCTCGGGCCATACGGCCTGATTCCGCAGCCGGTGCCGGTCGAACTGACCAACGGCCTCGCGCAGGCGATCTTCGACACCAACGGGCGCGTGCGCCTCGAGGCGATCTACGCGCTCGGCGTGATGGCCCGGCCGCCGCTCGACGGCTATGCGGCCAATGCGCTGCCGCGCCTGCTGCAGGACAAGGACACCGACGTCCGTGAAGCCACCGCGCGCGTGCTTGGTGGCCTGCGCGTGACGACCGCGGGCGATGCGCTCGTCGAGGCCCTGAACGACAGCCAGACGCGGGTCGCGACCGCGGCGATGCGTTCGCTGGGCGACATCAAGGCGTGGCAGTCGCTGCAGGCGCTCGCCGACCAGTTCTCGTTCTACGAAGGGAAAGGGCCACGAGCAGAGGCCGCGCTCGATGCGCTCGCGCGCATTGCGCACGCCTCGTCGCAGCCGCTCTTCACCGCGCAGCTCACCTCGTCGTCGGCGAACGTGCGCCGCCTGGCGGGTGAGGGGCTGGCGCGCTGTGGCAACCGCGAGGCGGCACAGCAGGCGGCGGCATCGCTGATGGGCGACAGGGAGCGCGACGTGCAGCTGGCCGGCGCCTTCGCAGCCGTCATGGGCGGCCCGCAGGGGAGTTCCGGCGTGGCGACGCTCGTCGCGGCGCTCGACAACGGCGCGTACCACGAGCAGGCGATGGCCTATCTGGTGGAGCTCGGCCCGAAGGCGGTACCCGGCCTCGATCAGGCCCTCGCATCGACCGATGTCGACTCACGTGAACGGGCGACGCTGGTCCTCGGCTTCATCGGCGGTGAACGTGCGCTCGGCTTGCTCGAGCGGGCCCGCAGCGACAGCGACCTGCGCGTCGTGCGCGCCGCGGAACGCGCGATTGCGCGCCTGCGCAAGGCGTAGCGCCGATTGGGTAGGGCCGGCTCGCCGACCCTCGACGTTGCTCGGGGCGGCCTGAGCGGAGTCGAAAGGCCGAGCCGGCCGTCGCCAGACCACGCGTCGCATCTGCGCCGCAGCCATGGCCCGCTGGGACAGCGGGCCCTACCTTCTGTGGCGCATCCCCTTCCAGTCAGCTTCTACGCACGCCCCACCCGCACCGTCGCCGAAGAGTTGATCGGCGCAGTCCTCGTCCACGACGTGAATGGCGTCCGCACCTCCGGTCGCATCGTCGAGGTCGAGGCCTACATCGGTGAGGACGACCCCGCCTGTCACGCCGCCGCTGGTCGGACGAAGCGCAACGCGCCGCTGTACGGCCCGCCCGGGTTCTCGTACGTGTACTTCAACTACGGCGTGCACTGGCTCGTGAATGCGGTAACCGAAGGCGACGGCTGTCCGGCGGCCGTGCTCATCAGGGCGCTCGAGCCGGTCGAGGG
>DATJTM010000557.1:0-8012 GCA_035503395.1 Luteitalea sp. | reverse complement strand
TCGTACGCCCGCCCGGAGTTGGCCTCGACGGTGTCGGATGCGGTGTTGCTGTTCGGTCGCGATGGCAAGCTGTGGTGGACGGTGCAGCCGACGACGGTCACCGGTTTGAACGATGCAGGGAGAAGCTCCGCCGGTCCATGGCGGCTGCGATCGGTCGCGTTCGCCGCAACACCACCTGGGCGCGTCTGGGTCGCTTACAGCCACGACGAGCCGGGTCGACAGAGCTTCGTGATCGAAGTCACAGCCGATGGTCGGCAGTCGCTGAAGTACGTGCAGTCAGGGTTCATCAGCGCACTGGCACACTGGCCCGCGGGCTCGCACGCCCGCCTTGCTGTCGGCGGTACCGATCTCGAGACCGGCCAGGCGTCACTGGCACTGGTGGCAAGCGACGGGACCGCGGCACGTTGGCCTGTCTCGCCGACCTGCGATCAGTGCCCCACTCTCCCCCCGGCTGCCTACTACCTGTTTCCGACGTCGGAGATGCAACACGTGACTGAGAGAGCGCGGTCACAAGTGATGCGAATTCAAAGCGTCGCGAATCAATTACGGGTTGAAACCGAGGATGGTGCGCGGCCAGCATTGCTGGCGTGGGTCGACGCGGACCTTCGCGCCACTGAGGTCCTGCGACCGAGTGCCTATTGGGCGCAGCACCGACGATACGAAGCGCGCGGCCGTATCGACCACACGCCCCACGAATGTCCCGAGAGGCGGGGTCCGACGGCGATCCGCGCCTGGCGACCAGCAACAGGCTGGACACATGATGCGGTCACGCTGTTGCCCAATCTCCCTGAACGTCGTCCAGCCGAGACGTCGGCTGGTGCCGGATTACCTGAGCCAGCCCGGGCACCCCCGAGTTTCACTTATTACTCCGAGCAGCGATAACACGCATCACGCGACCCCTCGAACACGAGAGGCGAAGGATTGCCGGCAGTTATGACCAAGTGGTAGATTCTCGCCAATCCAGGCAGCGATGCCCCCAGCGAGTACCAGCCGCGATCGGCGCCAACCCCTCGACGATCTCTTCAGCGTCACTTATGAAGAGTTGCGTCGCCTTGCGTCGACGGTGAAGCGAGACGACGCCAGCGCCACGATCAGCCCCACCGCCCTGGTCAACGAGGCCTGGATGAAGTTGGCCGCTTCCCCACAGGTGGCCGCGACATCTCCCCTCCACTTCAAGCGACTGGCCGCTCGCGCGATGCGACAGATTCTGGTCGAGGCAGCAAGGCGTCGTCACGCCTCGAAGCGCGGACACGGCGCTGCGATGGTCTCGCTGGACGAAGCGTCCGACCGTGTCCACGCCACGCCCCCAGACGTACTCGCACTCGATCAGGCGCTCAGCGAACTGACGAACATGAGTCCCCGTCAGGCACAGATGATCGAACTCCGTTTCTTCGGTGGGTTCGACGTGCTCGAGACCGCGGAGTTGCTCGGCGTCTCCGAAGCCACCGTCATGCGCGACTGGCGAGTCGCCCGCGCCTGGTTGGCGCAGCAGATTCGTCGTCGCTGAATGAGCCCGTAGCATGGACGCCACACGGTGGGAACGCGTTCAGGAATTGTTCCACGCGGCTGCCGCGCTCCGGCATGAAGACCGCGGCCCATTCCTGGCTGCGTCCTGCGAGGCCGATCCTGAGTTGCTGGATGCCGTCACATCCCTGCTCGACGAGGACGGACAATCCGATACACCGCTCGAGCGCGACCTGCCGGAGGTCGCCTGGCAGTTGCTGTCCGGCCCGGCCAGTCTGTTGCCCTTCCCGCAATTCGGTCGGTACACGGTCATCGAGCGCCTCGGCGAGGGCGGCATGGGGGTGGTGTATCTGGCCGAGCGTGAGGACATCGAGAGTCGCGTCGCCATCAAGGTGCTGCGTGACGCGTGGGTGTCGACGGCGCGACTCGAGCGCTTCGGCGCCGAGCAGCGGGTGCTTGCCAGGCTCAACCATCCCTGCATCGGTCGGATCTACGACGCCGACACGCTTGCCGACGGCACACCCTGGTTCGCGATGGAGTATGTCGACGGGTTGCCGATCACGCAGTTCTGCGTGCAACACGCGTTGTCGCTGGACGAGCGTCTTCGTTTGTTCCGAGACGTCTGCGAGGCCGTGCAGTATGCGCATCAACATCTGGTCGTCCACCGCGACCTGAAGCCGTCCAACGTCCTGGTGTCGTCCGAAGGGCGGGTGAAGCTGCTGGATTTCGGTATCGCTCGGCAGCTCGAAGGTATCGACGCCGTCGACCAGACCGTGACCCGTCATTGGTTGATGACGCCAGCCTACGCGGCGCCCGAGCAATTGTCCGGCGCCCCGACGGGCGTCCACACCGACGTCTATGGCCTCGGCGGCCTGCTGTACGAGTTGTTGACCGGTCGCCGCCCTTTCGATCTTGCCGGGGCTTCACCAAGCGAAGCCGAGACCATCATCACCACGCATGAACCGGTTCGACCATCGTTGGTCGACCGCCGATCGCACGTGCGGCTAAGGGGCGGTGGTACGGCATGGGACGACCTGGATGTGCTCTGCCTCGCGGCGCTCCGCAAGGAACCGGAGAGACGCTACCCGACGGTGGAGGCGCTGATCCGCGACGTCGACCACTACATGCGGCGAGAGCCGCTCGAGGCGCGTCCCGACACGTTCGGCTACCGGAGTGGCAAGTTCGTTCGACGGCACTGGCAGGTCCTTGTCGCGGCCGCGGTCGTCGTCGTCGCAATCGCCGGACTGCTTACGTTCTACACGTCGCGGCTCGGCGCTGCCCGGAACACGGCGCTGGCTCAGGCTGCGCGCACCGAGCGCATCCAGCGGTTCATGCTCTCGCTCTTCTCCGCTGACGAGCGGCACGACGCGCCAGCGGCCGACCTGCGCGTCCTCACACTCCTCGACCGCGGCGCCAAGGATGCTCAGAAGCTGGAGGACGAACCAGCAGTGCAGTCCGAGCTGTTCCACACGCTCGGCACGATCTATCAGCAGTTGGGGCGTCACGAAGAAGCCGACCGCCTCCTCAGTGCCGCGCTCGCACGACGGCAGGCGCTGCACGGTGCCAGTCATCCTGACGTTGCCGAATCGCTGATTGCGGTCGGTATGCTGCGAGTCGACCAGGCAGACCTCGAGCGGGCCGAACGTCTGCTGCGAGAGGCCTATGCGGTGTCTCAGCAAGGAGCCACCCGGTCGACGCAGGCGCATGCGGCGGCGGCCCTGGGCCGCGCGCTGCGCGAAAAGGGCAGCTACGACGAAGCGGTGCAGGTGCTGAATGAGGCCGTGCGCCTGTACGACACCGCCGCTGCACCGCCGGAGGATGGGACGGCGGCGCGCACCGCGCTCGCCAACACCCACTTCTATGCCGGACGGCTGGACGTTGCGGAAAACCAATACCAGCACATCCTCGCGTCCAGTCGGCGCGTCCACGGCGGTCGCCACCCAAGCGTCGCGCACGACTTACTCAACGTTGCGGCGGTGCGGCAGAGCCGCGCCGACTATGCCTCGGCCGAACGGCACGCACGCGAGGCGCTGCACATCTTCGAGAATTGGTACGGGCGCATCCATCCGGAAACGGCTTCGGCGATGAACATTCTCGGCCAAGCGCTCAGATATCAGCGGAAGTTCGACGAAGCCGCGCAGCTGCTTCGCGAAGCGCTGGCGACCCAGGAGCATGTCTACGGCCCTTCACATCCACGCGTGGCCTTCGCGCTCAATGAACTGGGTGGCCTGGCCCAGCAGCTCGAGCACTTCGACGAGGCGGAAACGGCCTACCGGCGTGCGCTCGCCATCTACACGACCGTGTACGACGGCAAACATGCCCGGGTCGGTGTCGCCATGGTCAATCTCGCTTCCGTGCTCATCTCCACGAACCAACCCGCGCAAGCCGAAACGCTGATCCGCACAGCCCTCGCGGCCTACGGCGAGCTGCTGCCGCCCACGCACATCAACATCGGTATCGCGCAGATTCGGCTGGGAGTGGCGCTCGCGGCGCAACACCGCGACGCCGACGCCGAGGCCGCGTTGGTCGCCGGACGGCGAATCATCGTTCAGCAGACCAGCCCTTCCGCGCGCTGGCTGTCGCTCGCCGACCAGACGCTGGCGGCCGTCCGTGCGGCGAGACCGCCCGCGACGACGGGGCACCAGACGAAGCCGCCGGGCGGAGCGTCTGTTGTCGGCCGGTAGCGCGTGCGGGGTCGTCGCCACCACGCCCGTTCTTCGGCGAGCCGCAGTAAGGGCAGGATCGGGAACCGGGAGCCGGGAACCGGGAACCGGGTTCCGGGTTCAAGGTTTGGGAAGGTAGGGCGCCTCTCTGAGGCGCCCGCGTCGTCTCGAACAGGTAGGCTGTAGGCCTAAGCCCGTAGGCTCCTCTATCGTGGTACGTCGGTGAGCTTCACGGCGGCGCCGTTGCGGGCCTTGCTCAGATCGGCCGCTTCCATGAACGCGAGCGTCTCGATCGTCTCCTCGGGCGTCACCGGTGCCTTCCCCGTCTTGTAGAACTCCATGATGCGGGTCACGAGGCCGTAGTAGCCCGTCCGACGCTTGGCACCACTGGGCAGCGCCATCTCCGACGTCATGCTGACGACGTCCTTCTCGCCGAAGATCGTCTGGCCGTAGGTGCTGTACTTGCCGCTGCGAACGCCACGGACGGTGCCGATGCGGCCATCGCTCCACGTACCGACGACGACGTCGGTGCCCTCGGTGTGGGTGCGGCTGACCGAGACGCAGCCCGGCCCCATCAGCTGGTACAGCGTTTCGACGGCGTGGACGCCGTACCAGAACAGGTCTGGGTGGTGCGGCTCGATCGTGCATGGCCCGTAGGTCGCGGCGCCGAGCACCTTGCCGACCTTCGCGTCGGTGCGCAGCAGTTCCACGTCCTCGACGAAGCGCCGCGAGGAGGCGCTGAACACCGGCACGTTGGCCGCCTTGGCCAGGCGCGCGATCTCGGCGCCGTCCTTCGTGCTGGCGGCCATCGGCTTGTCGATGAACAGCGGCTTCTTCGCCGCGATCACCGGCCGCGCCTGCGCGAGGTGAACGCGCGCGTCGACGCTCTCGATCATCACGACGTCGACCTTCGGCAACAACGCCTCGATCGAGTCGACGATCTCGAGCTTCCACTTGTCGCGGAGTTCCGCCGTGAACTTGTCGACGCGCGTCGCGCTGGCCTCGACGTCCGGGCTCCCGCCCTTGAACGCCGCCACCATCCGCGCGCCCGGTACATGGTCGGTGTGGGTCGGGTCGTTGAGCAGCGACGTGAACGCCGTGACGTGCGACGTGTCGAGCCCGATCATGCCGACCCGCAGCGGCTGTCCGGCGGAAGCCGCCGGTGCCTGGCCGAGGGCCGAGGCGGCGTGCAGGCGGGTGGTCGTCGCGGCAACGGCTCCAGCCAGGAGCCCGCCCATCAGTTCGCGTCGTGTTTGCATCGGTTCTGATTCCAGCCTGCAGCCTACGGCCTACCGGCTGCCTGTGAGTACTCGGCTACAGGTAGCCGGCAGCCTGAAGCCTGCAGCCTACGTGATGTATGGGTACCGCTGCGGACGCGAGAGCCACGAGTTGGCCTCGTCGTCATTGCGGAAGCGTTCGCGTACGGGATCCCAGTGGAGCGTCCGCCCCGAGCGCATCGCCATGTGGTGCAACAGGCAGGCCGTGCAGGAGCGGTGCCCCACTTCGACCGGGGCGATCGGCAGCTGCCGGCTGCGAATCGCCTCCAGCCAGTTGCCGTGCTGATCGCGGCTGTCGACCAGGTGCACTTCGTTGGGACCGATCACCGACGTGAGGATCTTGCGATCGCTGGCGTCGAGCGCCTTGGGATTGCCGACGTACGCCTTCGGATCGGTGCCGCTGAGGCCACTCACCCGGTTGACGAAGATCCAGCCCTCGGTGCCGATGAACTTGACGCCGTTGGTGATGCTGTCGCTGACGATCATCTGGACGCCGTCGGCGTATCGGGCTTCGGTGCGGAACGCGCCGTGCACGTCCCAGAGGCCCTGCTTGGGGAACTCCGCCGAGCCCTTGACCTCGACCGGCCCGGTGAACTCGGCGCCCATGCCCCAGTGCGCCGTGTCGATATGGTGCGCGCCCCAGCCGGTGATCATTCCCGCACCGAACTGCTCGCACCGCAGCCAGCCCGGTCGCTCGTAGCCCACCTGTGGGTGCACGCGCTGCTCGGTGTAGTACACCGCCGGCGTGGAGCCGAGCCACATGTCGTAGTTGAACGTCGGCGGCACCGGCATCTCGGGCTCGACCTTGCCGGCCGGATCCGCCGCCAGCCCGACTTCCACCGCCGTCAGCTTGCCGATGCGCCCGTTGCGCACCAGTTCGCACGCATAACGATGCTGCGGCAGCGATCGATTCTGACTTCCGAGTTGCAGGATGCGACCCGTGCGCTGCACCGCATAGGACAGCGCGCGTCCCTCCGCGACGGTCAGCGACGCGGGCTTCTGCAGGTAGACGTCCTTGCCGGCTTCGACGGCAGCGATTGCGATCGGCGCATGCCAGTGATCCGGCGTGCTGACCAGCACCGCGTCGATGTCGGGGTTGGCCAGCAGTTCGCGGTAGTCGTCGTACATCCGGACGCCGTCGTACGACTTGCCCGTCTGCTTGGCGTAGAAGTCGTTGACGAAGACCTTGCCGTCTTCGAGCCGTCGGCGATCGAGGTCGCACACCGCCATGATCCGCGCGCTGTCGAACGGCAGCGTCTCGGGCATGTCGTGCGTGCGCGAGATGCGGCCGACGCCAATCGCGCCGACGTTGATCCGGTTGCTCGGCGACGTCTGGCCGAAGACCGAGGCCGGGACGATGGCCGGGGCGCCGCCAGCCAAAGTGGCAGCGGCACCAGTACGAACGGCGGCACCGAGGAAGCGGCGACGCGACGGATGACCGATCGTGGACATGGCGGGCCCCTCGCTGCTTATTTGCCGGTCAGGCGTGGCGACGTGGCTTTCGCCTGCGCCTCGAGGACGATCTGCGCGGCGTGGAACGCGTGCGCCTGCGGCATCGCGGTCTCCGTGCGGTTCACGATGTCGTCGAGCAACCGCTCACCGTACGGCGTCGGCGTGTCCTTCGCCTCGATGTACCGGGTTTCCTTCTGGTCGGCGAGGAACAGGTGGCTGCCGCCCGGGCGACCGGCGAGGTCGACCTGCGGCCGCACCTCGATGAAGCCGTCGGTGCCCATCACCGTGATCCGCGAGTCGCCGAAGGCGGCAACGCCGCTCGGCGAGAACCAGTCGACACGGAAGTAACCGCTGGCCTTGTCGCTGCGCAGCATCGCGTCGCCGAAGTCCTCGAACCGCGGCTTGTCGGGATGATTGAGGTTGCCCACCTGCGCCGCCACGACCTCGACCTTCGTGGCGCCGGTGAACGAGAGGAAGTAGTCGGCCTGGTGCGTGCCCAGGTCGCCAATCACGCCGCCGAACTGTTCCTTGTTCCAGAACCAGTCGGCGCGGCCGGTGCCGATCCTGTGCGGCCCGAGCCCCATCGTGTGCACGACGCTGCCGATCGCGCCGCTCCGCACCAGCTCCACGGCCTTCGTCGTCGCCGGGCTCTCGAGGCGACCGCCATACAGGATCGAGTAGATCCGCTTGGTGGCCGCCTGCACCTTCCGGACTTCGGCGAGCTGCGCCAGCGTCGTGACGCCGGGCTTGTCGACCATGAAGTCCTTGCCCTGTTGCATGCAGCGAATGCCCAGGGCGGCCCGCTCGTTCGGGATCGCGGCACTGACCACCAGCAGGATGCTCTTGTCGTCGAGCACTTCCTGCTCACTGCGCGCCACCTTGGCCTGCGGGTACTTCTTGGCGAACGCCGCGATCAGCTCCGGCTCTTTCGCGTACACCGCCGCGAGCTCGGCCCCATGCTTCAGCATGGTCTCGACCTGGCTGTAGACGTGCGAGTGATTGAGCCCGATGGCCGCGAAGCGGACGGGCGGGCGCGCGGCCCTGGCCGGCTGCATCACCGGTGAGACCTCGTACCGCGTCGAGTGGCCGGCGCGAGCCGGATCGAAGGCATCGGCGGGCCAGGCCGCCATCACCGCGCCCGACCCGCCGATGGTGT
>DATJTM010000556.1:0-13866 GCA_035503395.1 Luteitalea sp. | reverse complement strand
ACATCGCGTCGGGACAGGACGTCGCCGTTGCGCACGACACGCAGGCGTGGGTCCAGTTCGTCGGGCACATTCCGATCGGCTCCGCCTGGCTGGTGCACGCCGAGGCGCAGCCGCGCTGGAACGACGACGTATCGCGTAAGGATCAGCTGATTCTTCGCGGGGCACTCGGGCGGCGTCTCGGCCGCCGGACGACGGTCTGGGCGGGGCATGCCTACATCCCGCGCTGGCAGGGCAGCGGCGAGGTCGCGCACGAGCAGCGGACCTGGCAGCAGCTGAGCGTCAACCTTCCCGCCGCCGGGCGGTGGACGCCGTCCATCCGGCTGCGTCCCGAGCAGCGGTTCCTCGACGGCTGGGCGGATTCGTCCCACCGCTTCAGGGCCATGGTGCGCGCGGTGCGTCCGATTGGCGCCAGCGCGTGGTCGATCGCCGCGTCGAACGAGTACTTCCAGACGCTTGACCGGACCGCGTCAGGCCCCGGCCGCGGCTTCGACCAGAACCGGGTGTTCGGCGGGTTCATTCGTCGCTTCTCCCCGGCCAGCACAGTGGAGGCGGGCTACCTGTGGCAACTCGTGCCGCGCACGAGTGCCGCACCACGTCGGCACAACCACACCGCCTTCGTCTGGTTCAATTACGCCCCTCCGGTCAAGTAGTCGGTCCCTGCGTCCTGCCCGAATATCCGGGACGGTGGCGCCCATCGGCGACAATGCCCGGATGGAACATCGTCTGCTCGGACGCTCTGGTCTCAAGGTGCCGGTCCTCAGCTATGGGACCGCGACGTTCGGTGGTGGATCGGACTTCTTCCGCAAGTGGGGCGAAACCGATGTCGCGGAGGCGACGCGGCTCGTCGACGTGTGCCTCGACGCCGGCCTGAACTTCTTCGACACCGCCAATACGTACTCGCGCGGGCTGTCGGAGGAGATCCTCGGCCAGGCGCTCAAGGGCCGTCGCGACAGAGCCTTGATCTCGACGAAGGGCACGTTCTCGATGGGCGATGGCCCCAACGAACTCGGCTCGTCACGCTTCTACCTGACGCGGTCGCTCGAGGACTCGCTCAGGCGGCTCGGGACCGACTACGTCGACGTGTACTTCATCCATGGCTTCGATGCCTTGACGCCGGTCGAGGAGGTGCTGAACACGCTCGACGGCTTCGTGCGCGCGGGCAAGGTCCGCTATATCGGCTGCTCGAACTTCTCGGGCTGGCAGGCGATGAAGTCGCTGGCCGTCTCGGAGCGGTATGGGTGGGCCCGCTACGTCGCGTATCAGGGCTACTACTCACTCGTCGGCCGTGAATACGAGTGGGAGCTGATGCCGCTGGCGCTCGATCAGGGCCTCGGCACGATGGTCTGGAGCGCACTCGGCTGGGGTCGCCTCACGGGCAAGATCCGGCGCGGCACGACGGGGGAGGGCCGCATCAGCAAGGGCGGCGCACAGGGCGGACCTGAAGTCGACGGCGAGTACCTGTATCGCGTCGTCGATGCGCTCGACGAGGTGGCGGGGGAGGCCGGCAAGACCGTGGCACAGGTCGCATTGAACTGGCTGTTGCAGCGTCCCACCGTCAGCAACATCGTGATCGGGGCCCGCACCGAAGCGCAGCTGCTCGATAACCTGGGCGCTGTGGGCTGGTCGCTGAGTTCCGAGCAGGTGGCGCGCCTGGACGCCGCAAGCTACCGGACTCCGACGTACCCGTACTGGCATCAGCGGGACTTCGACGAGCGCAACCCGAAGCCCACCGGCTGGTAATCCAGCGACTGATTACTGGACAAAAGTCCGTTATCGTGACGATTAACGTTCGGTAGGAATGGCGGAAACCCTCAGTAACTACGAGAAATCGCGAGATGCGCGGGTGCGCGGCTGCATGGCAGGAAATGGCGTCCGTCTTGCTCGGCTATTGACGGTGCCACTCCCGCAGCCGGCGGGAACGAGGCGCCGGAGACTGCCGTGCATCGGATGCTCAAGGTGTTGACCCACCCCCTGGCGGGCCGCGATGGCCGACTGCCGTCGCGCGCGTCGATGCGGCAGGACCTTCCGTCGCCAGTCACCGACTCCGATGCGACCTACATCGCCGCAGCGGTAGCCAACCGAGTTTCGCCAGAGGAGGGCGGCTCGACGCCGGACGCCGTCGACAGCGACGGGGGGAGTCGCTCGCGGGAACGACGGCTGCTGGACGCGTGGAGAGAGGCTCACTGGGCCTTGCGGCTGCGGCTTCGCGACCTGATGGGGCTCGGTGGGGCGTCGGAGGTCGAGCGGCTGTACGACCTCGCACGACGCGCTGACAATCAACTGAACGACTTCTACCGGGCGCGCGCCGAGGAGGTGACGCGACGGTTGCGGGACTTGATCGTCGAGCGAGCGCCGTCGCAGCCGATCTACGACGACCGCCCGTCGTCGCGGTTCGTCGCGACGCCCGTGGACCCGCCCGCCAGCGCCGCACCGGCGCCGCGCCCGTCTGACGCCGACCTCACCCTGAGCGAGCGGGCGTTGCTGTCGCGATTCCGTTGCATGGGCCGCGAGGAGCGCGCCGCGGTCCTTCGAGTCGCGCAGCGACTCGCTGGGACCGCGTCGGCTCGCGTGGCAGGGGACGCGATCCCGCCTTAACGGTCTGAAGCGCGCGTGCCGGACCACCCGGCGTAGAGCCGGGCCGCCGCCGCGCCTGTGACAACGTGCTCAGACGCGGCGGAACTGGTCGGCGAGCACGTCGACGAACTCCTCGAATCGCGTCGGCATCGCCACCGCACCCTGCTGGTTGCTCTTCGAGCGGATGAGGCCGACGTCGAGGGCCTTGACCATCTCGACGTACGTGCGGGCGACGTCCGGGCTGAAGCCGATGTCGCGGTAGGTGGCCTCGAGGTCGTCGTAGCTCACGCGAACATAGGGCAGGTCCGGAATGCCGAGGCGCGCGCCGAGGATGCGCGTCGCCTCGGCGAAGGTCAGGTCACGCGGGCCGTGCAGTTCGCGCACCTCGACGCCGTGCCAGTTGCGCGTGCGAAGGGCGTCGGCCGCGACGGCGGCGATGTCGCGCGTGGCGATCATCGGCACCGGGATGTCGGGGGCGTTCCCGTTGGCATGGATCCCCTGGCTCCTGATGAGGCCCAGCGACTCCTCGAAGTTCTCGAAGAAGTAGGCCGGACGCAGGATCAGGACATCGACGCCCTCGAGCTGCGTCAGGTGACGTTCGAAGTCGTGCAATGTCGCGATCGGCCCGGTGCCGTCGGCCAGTTCGGCGCCGAGGCTGCTGATCGCGACGACCGACCTGACCGCGCTGTCACGAATGGCCGCGGCGATGGCGGCGCTGAGCTCGTTCTGGGCCGCACGATAGTCGGCCGCCTGGAAGTTGGACGGCAGCAACACCAGCACCGCATCCGCCCCGCGAAACGCGTCGGTCAGGTACGCCGCGTCGGCCGCGTCGCCTGGTCGAATCTCGGCGCCGCCTGCGGCCAGGCCGGCCAGCTTGCTCTCCGACCGCCCGAGCGCCCTCACTGGCTGTCCGGCCTCCAGCAAGGCCTCGGTTACCTTTCGACCGATGTGTCCGGTCGCACCCATCACGCTGATCATGTGTTCCTCCCGTCGATGACTCCGAGGACCACTGTGACGTGTGGGGGCTGGCGCTACAATGCCTTGAAGTCCTCATTCCATGCTCGATCGTCCGCGCGATACGACGCCACCGTGGCCAACCACCACCGACCCGCTCGGTGAGGCGCTGCATTTCCTGCGCATGAGTGGCACGTTCTACGCCCGCTCCGAGTTCACGGCGCCCTGGGGACTCGCCATCCCGCCGTTTCCCGACAGCGTGGTGTTTCACGTGGTCACGGAGGGCGCGTGCTGGGTCGAGCTGCCTGATGCCGACCGGCAGCATCTGCAGACGGGCGACCTCGCGCTCCTCCCACACGGTCAGGGACACGCGTTGGCGAGCCAGCCCGGCGCTCCGCTCGCCGAGTTGTTCTCGCTGCCGCGCGTCGAAGTCAGCGATCGCTACGAACGCCTGCAGTACGGCGGCGGGGGCGCCCCCACGAGCGTGATCTGTGCTGTCGTTCGCTTCGATCATCCGGCCGCCCGGCAGTTGCTGAGCGTGCTGCCGCGCGTCCTGCGCGTCGAGGAGCGGCGGTCGCCGCAGTTCGAATGGCTGCAGAGCACCTTGCGGTTGATGGCCGACGAGGCGCGCCAG
This sequence comes from Luteitalea sp., assembly GCA_035503395.1. Lineage (GTDB taxonomy): Bacteria > Acidobacteriota > Vicinamibacteria > Vicinamibacterales > Vicinamibacteraceae > Luteitalea. The sequence continues at coordinate 9,704 of DATJTM010000556.1, read as the reverse complement.
TTGCGGCCGGGTGGTGAGACGGTCCTGACGCGCCTGGCCGACATCCTCATCATCCAGACGATTCGCACATGGATCGAGAGGGATCCGGCCGCGCAGACGGGATGGCTGGCGGCGCTGCGCGATCCTCAGATCGGACGCGCCCTGGCGCTGTTCCATCGCGATCCGGCTCGCGAGTGGACCGTGGCCGCCCTGGCCGCTGCCGCTGCGATGTCGCGGTCGGCGTTTGCGGCGCGCTTCACCGAGCTCGTCGGCGAGCCCGCCATGCAATACGCGACGCGGTGGCGGATGCACGTCGCGTTGTCGCGGTTGAAGGACGGCGACACCTCGCTCGGCGAGCTTGCTGATGGCGTCGGCTACCAGTCGGAAGCGGCCTTCAGCCGCGCGTTCAAGCGGGTGGTCGGCATGTCGCCGGGTGCCGCACGCACGGCCGGCGTCGCGCGCTGAGCCGCAACGGCGGCGCCCGCACCCACGACAGGCAGACGCAAGAGCCGCCGAGCTGGTGATCGCGCTGCGCCGCTAAGATGCGGGAATGTCGTTCGATCATGCCTGGGCCCGGGCCACGGCATTCCTGCGCACCGGCATCGCCGGCAGCGAGTTCACGCCGCTCAAGCTGCTCACCGTCGTGTCGCTCACCGTGCTGCTGCTGTGGGTCACGCGGCGCGGCACACGGTGGTTCGTCGACAAGGTCCTCGCCAGGCGCGGCTTCGACATCGGCATGCGCGAGGCGCTCGGCGTCATCATCAAGTACGTCATCGTGACGTTCGGCGTACTCGTCATCCTGCAGAGCGCCGGCATCGATCTGACCTCCCTGAACGTCCTGGTCGGCGCCGTCGGCGTCGGTCTCGGCTTCGGCCTGCAGAACATCACGAGCAACTTCTTCAGCGGTTTGATCCTGCTGTTCGAGCGCCCGATCAAGATCGGCGACCGCGTCGAGATCGGCGGCGTGACCGGCGCAGTGAAGGAGATCGGCGCACGGGCGACCACGCTGGTCACCGACGAACGCCTTGCGGTCATCGTGCCCAACTCGCTGTTCGTCTCGGAACGTGTGACCAACTGGAGCCGGCCCGACAGCCTCACGGCGTACGTCCTGTTCTTCCATGTCGCCCATACCGCCGATCCCGACGTGGTGCGGCGCGTGCTGATGGCGGCGGCCGACGCCCACGACGATGTGCTGAAGGACCCGGCACCGGAAGTGGAGTTCGTCGAGGTCGGACTGGGCGCGCTGAAGTTCCAGCTGCAGGTGTGGAGCAAGAAGCACCTGCACTCGTCGGGCACGCTCAAGAGCGACGTCAACTTCGAGGTGTGGCGGCAATTGGGTAAGGCAGGTGTGACGGTGGCTCCAGCCCACGGCGCCGTCGTGCTGGGCCTCCCGCTGGCCCAGGGCTGAGGCGCCGCCCGTGGGCACGCCTGATCCGCCACCGCGTGCGGGGCGATGGTGGGACTCGCGTGTCGGCGCGCGTTGGACAGTTGCAGGCCGACGCGGTCAAATGGCTGCCATGAAAAGCAGCGCGGAGGACCACCACGCATCGCCGCAACGCCAGGTGACTGCCAAGGCTGCCCTGGGTGCCCAGGCGATTGGCGCCCGCGCCACGGGAACGAGCATGACGGGGAGCGCCGCCCTCGGCGTCATGGCGATTGGCGCGGTGGCCATTGGTGCCCTCGCGCTCGGTCGCGTCTGGGTCGGTCGCCTGACCGTGAAGCGAGCCACGCTCGGGGTCGTCGAGATCGACGAGCTTCGCGTCGGGCGGCTCTACGTGCGCGAACGGATCGAGGAGTGACGCTCGGGGAGCCAGAGCGCGGACGCTCGGGACGTCAGCGGCGCCTCCTCACGAGGCATGCTCGACTCGCAGCAGGAAGTCCCGCATCAGCGCCGCCACATCGGCCAGGTGCGTTTCCAGTAACCAGTGCCCACCGTCGGGGAACAGACGCAGTTCGGCGGCGGGCAGGTCGCGCAGGTACGCCCGTGCTGAGGCTTCGGGCATGAAGCCGTCACGGGGCCCCCACGCGATCAGGGTCGGCGGGCGATGGGTGCGGAGGTAGGACTGGTAGCGTGGGAACCAGTCGCGGTTCTCGCGCAGACCGGCGATCAGCGCAGCCGCAATCGCCTTGCGTTGCGGAGTCATCAGCGCCCAATGGAGCTCCCACAGGTCGGGTGGGATGCGGGTCGCCATGTCGGCGTCGACGTCGTTGAGGAACTCGCGCGCGAACTCCGCCTTGCTGACGCCCTCCGCAAGGGCGTCGTAGCCGGCCGGTGTCGGATTCGCCCAGTAGGCCTGCAGAGGGGCGTAGCGGGGACCGAGCACGTCCTCGTAGATGTCGCCGTTCTGGACGATCAGTGCCGTGATGCGATCGGGCCGCGCGATGGCGAGACGGAGGCCAATCTGGGAACCGAAGTCGTGCAGGTAGAGCGCGTGCGGCCCGATACCCAGACAGTCGCGGAACCGATCCAGGAACGCTGCGTAGCCGTCGAACGTGTAGGTGAAGTCGTCGGGCGTCGCGCTGTAGCCGCATCCGGGGAAGTCCGGAGCCACCAGGCGCCAACGGTCCGCAAGCCGCGGCATCAGCGCGCGGAACTCGTACGACGAGCACGGGTAGCCGTGGGGCAGCAGCACGACCGGCGCGTCGCGCGGACCAGCCTCGCGATAGAAGATCGACACCCCATCCACGTCGACGTACCGGTGGTGCACTGACTCCGTCATCTCGTCCTCCTTCGGCAGCATACGAGCGACGGTCCGTTGTCGTCATATCCTCTCCGGCATGCATCGTCGTGATTTGCTCGGGCTGCCGCTGGCCGTGGTGGGTGCATCCTCGGTTTCTCGAGTGATTGCCGCGCAGGCGACCGAGCCGCTGACTGTCGGCGACTTCAGTTTCGAGGGGCCGCTGGGTTCGCAGGGGGCGTCGATCGAGGCGGTCGCCGCCGACCATTTCCGTGTGCGACTCGGCGCGGCCCCGAAGCAACCGGGCTGGCCGAACAAGCTGAACCTGCGCATCCTGCGACACGCGCGCGGCAAGGCCCTGCGCCTCGATGTGGCGTTCCCGCAAGGTACGGGCTTCGCGTTCAACGAGTATCACCAGTCGTTCTCGTACGACGGCATTCATTGGCACCCCATCGCGTGGCAGAAGGGGCATCTCGTGTCGCCGCTCGCCGATACGCTGGTGCTCCCGCCGTTCGCCGCCGACACGGTGTGGGTCGGGACGCAGACACCGATGTCGTGGGACGTCGACGCGCTCGGACTCATCGCGCGCTGGCGGCAGAGCCCGCACGTGACGGTCCATACCGTCGGCAAGACACTCGGTGGACGCGACATGCTCCGCATCGAGATCACCGACGCAGCGAGCCCGCACGCGCGATCGAGGCGGTGGGTCCACTACCTGGCGAATCAGCACCCCGGTGAGCACAACTCGCAGTGGCGGCTCGTCGGGCTCGTCGACTGGCTGCTCAGCGACGCCGGTGCCGACGTCCGCCAACGTCAGATCGTGCACGTCGTGCTGATGATGAGTCCGGATGCGCCTGCCAACGGCTGGTACCGCGTCAACGCGCAGGGCATCGACATGAACCGCAGCTACAGTCCGACCGGTGCGAATGCGGCCACGCAGGCACACGAGGCGTACCTGTGGCAGCGCGATCTCGAGCAGTTGATGGCCTCCGACGCGCCCGTCACCACCGTCTGGGCCATCCATACCTGGACGGGCATCGTCGAGCCGCAGCTCATTCCGGGACCGGAGCTGACGGGAGGACTCGGCACGTGGACGGCTCTCCGGAACGTGCTCGCCACACACGATCGGCTCGGGCTCATCGAGCCGATCACGCTCGCGCAGCGGGGGCAGTACGCCAACACGACGTGGACCGACGGGCCGCATGCCCAGTTCGGCATCACGGCGATGCTGTGCGAGGGTGGCGCCGCGCTGCAGACGCGTCAGTTGAACGAGGCGTCCGGCGTCGCCATCATCAAGGCGCTCGGCGACTTCTATCGCGGCACGAAGCCGGCGCGGTGATGTCCGCGGCAGGACCGCCACGTTGCCGTCGACGTCTGATCGAGCCTACGCTTGCTGAGGCGTCGTCAGGCCGCCTCCGTGTCCGCGGGAAGGACTGCGTCCACCCTGACAGGCATCGCGCGTTCCACGGCATCGATGAACTCTCTGCCCGTGAGAGCGGACACCGGGCGCACGGGTAACGCCAGCGCGTTGCCAGGAGGGGAGCTCATCGTGGCGCATCGCTCGGTCCCCAGCCGTACCCTGCCGGATCGCCCGAACGTCGCTCAACTTCTCGGTCTTGGGCTCGACCCGGACGACCCGCGTCCAGGATCTGGGAGAAGTCATTCCGTCGTGGGAAGCACCGCTGCGTGCCTGCGCGATGTCAGGCAATGTGTCGATGGCCGCGACCCTCCTCGACCACCGGGCGAATCCGACTACGAACGTCTATGCCGCCACGTCCGCGCTGTACGGGGCGTACAAACGTCAGGACCACGCGCTGATCACGCTGCTGGAGCGGCACGGAGGACGACTGAACGCGGTCGGTGTCGGCGCGTTGGGCCTGAGTGAGCAGGCGTCGCGCTGGCTCGCTGATTCGGCATCGTCTCATCCAGCGGAGGCTTCGCGTGACGGAGCGGCGATCCCACGGGATCTGCTGTGGGGCGCGACGGAGTGTCCCTTACCCGACGTCATCGCCCTCGTCCTGCCGCGGGTCGACTGGCCTCGCGATGACCGCCGGTGGTACGGCATTCTCGAGAACGGGCCGTACCTCGATCGCGCGAGTGACCGTCCGCGGCACCTGCAGGCGTTCCGTCTGGTGCTGGATCGCAGCGACCCGAACGTTCGAAGCGCGCGGGGGACCACACTGCTGCACGAGATAGCGGCATCGCGAGGAGAACTGACGGCCGAGGACCGGGTGGCGTACGCCAGCCTCGTGCTCGATGCCGGCGCTCGTGTCGACATCCGCGACGATCTGCTGCGCAGCACGGCACTGGGATGGGCGTGCCGCTGGGGCCGTCTGGACCTGGTCGAACTGCTGCTCGGGCACGGCGCCGACCCATTCGAAGCCGACGCCGAACCATGGGCGACTCCGCTGGCGTGGGCGACGAAGGCCGGACACGACGACATCGCGACGCTGCTCGCTGACCGTCCGATGGCCCGTCCTGCCAACGACTAGATTGGCAGAGGCTCGGGAGTGTGAAGGCCAGAAATCGACGTCGAGCGCTCGCGCCTGGAATTGGGTGGCGTGCTCATGCGGATTGATCGATAGTTACCGGTGACCCGCTGGACCGTCACATGCGTTCATCGATCATCAACGGAACGACACTCGGACTGCTGCTGGCTCTGTTTGCGGGAGCCGTACACGCGCAGCCCACCCAGGTTCCTGCCTGCGGTGTGGAGTTGCGCATTCGGTCGACGGAGTCGGCTGTTCGTGCGCAAGGCAATGCTGTCTACTTCCATCGCGTGCTCGTTGCGGAGATGGTCAACATGACGGACGTCCCCGTACGGCTGGTGCAGCCAGGCGATGGCAGCGGCGTTGGTTGGCGGACGCCAATGCTCCAATGGGAGGTGACCACGACCGGTGGCCACACTGGCCTGCAGCCGCCACCGCGTTCGTGCGGCAATATCAACCCGCTGCGACCGGGCGAAGTGTTCGAACTGTTGCCTGGCGACGCCGTCAGGCTCAACGCCTGGGTGCCACCCGTTCACGTCGAACCTGGCACGTACCACCTGCGGCTTTCCTACATCAACGATCCAGCGATGACGTGGCAGGGGCTCGAACTCGCTCCTCACGACCCCGGCGAAATGCAGCGCGTGCGCGAAACCACATGGTGTCGAGTCGCCAGCAACGACATCATCCTGACGGTGTTGCCGGAAGTTCGGTAGCACAAGATCGGCTGTCGACGTCAGAGCGTGTTTGCTCAGAACCGACAACCGCAACGCCCGGGGACCTCATGGACGACGACTCACTCTCACGGATGGCGGCCAACGCCACAGCGAAGTGGAACCATCAGGATGCGCGTGATGGCCTGAACAACCAGCCCCTCACCACTGGCTACAGCGGGTTCAGCGGTCCCGCTGCGAGCACCACCAGTGTGCTCGTTGTTGCAGCGCTCATCGGCGCGGCCGCAGGTTCGCTCGGGGGCGGCGAGCAGTGGTACCTCTCGTCGCTCTTCACTGCCGGCCTGTTCGTCGGGATCGTCGTCTTCCTCTGGGGTGCCACGGTATGTTCAGTCGCGCGTGGCGCGCACACTCGGCGTTGATTGTGGCCCAACTATCCGCTGCTTGTTGACCGTTCGTCTCTCCCCAGACGCGAGGTGCCAACGTCCGACGGCGACCCAAGCCACGAGCCGGCCGCGTCCTGCTCTTCGTGCAAGGCAAGGGTTCCGAAGAGGAATTGCTCTGCGCCGGCGCTCACATCACGCCTTGAACCCGGGAATCGGTGGAGGACTGCGCGGTGTAGGAGCGCAGCGATTGATGGGCCAACGGCGGTGCTCAAGAGCGATATGCCAGGATGTCGAAGACGGCCTTCACCAGCATCAGTCCGTCGATGACGCTCAGGTAGTACAGCACCGGCCTGGGTCGCCTGAGCGATACGATGCCTGCGACGAGCAGGCCGAAAGGCGCGAGCACGAGCATCATGCGCGCCAGCGTGAGGTGCTGCAACGTTGCGTAGGAGATGAAGGTGGCCATGCCGAGCACCGTGAGCGGCAGGGATACCTGAAACAGCGTCCGTTCGAGTCCGACGAGCGCCGCAATGGTGGACAGCCCACGTCGAGAGTCGTCTGCGTGGTCCTTGATGTCGAAGAGAATGGCCAGCACCGCGACGAACATCAGTGTCTTGACGAACAACAGGCAGACGAAGAGTGAGAGTTCGATGCGGTGCCCGTATTGAAGACGCGCGAACAGGATCGGGTACGCCACCACGACGCCTGCCCAGACAAAGCCGATGACGAAGGGCTTGAGCCAGCCGACCCGCCGGAGCGTGACGGCTGGCGAGATCCCGGGCACCCCGTAGTAAGCGGCGCTGGCACAAGGGAATAGCAACAGCACGGCGCTCTCGAGCGGTGACATCGTGCGAAGAGCCGTGCGGTGATGGACTGCGAACCACGCCGACAGTGTGACCAACGCCACGAGACCCCAGAGTTGGAGTCGCTCCACCAGCGCACGGTTGCGGCGGTGCCAGACTACGCGAGGATCCAGGCTGATCGACGCGCGGCGGGAGTACGGATAGCTGTAGAACAGGACCGTTCCGATCATGGACGTGACAGTCAGCCAGCCGTTGAACGGCAGCGCCAGCTGCACAGACGTCTCGGTGATCTGCGCCGCCGCGCATACGCCATAGAACAGATGGCCGTAGAAGCAGGCCTCGACTGCCGCACGCCTCAGGGCCTTGGGATTGCGCGCTGATGACAGCGGCTCGGACATGGAGCACAGGCCTCCTCTGATCGGACAGCAGAGCGATGCGTGCAATCCCTACTCGACGGCACGTCAGGATGGCGCCCTACCACGGCGAGTCTGCAATGCATCACCTCGTGTACAGGCGTCCCACGGGTCCATCGGTCGTCCTCACCGCTGCGACCTGCAGAGATCGGGATGTCGGGGAACAGAACTAGGCGCCAGCGTTGCGCATCGACGAGCCGAGGGGCCGAGGCTGTGGCACCAAGGATACGCGGCTCACCGAGCCGCGCCGATACCCCTCGCCGGAGCCTGGCTCGGCCGTCTTGCGAGGCTGCTCAGCGAGGATCTCCGCGGGCGTGACGTTCGCGATTCTGGTTTGGGTCACGTTCTTCCAGCTATTGATTCACAACCCCGTCGCCTCGCTTCATCGGCTCGAATCCCATCCGCGCGACGTCGACGGAAGCGTCCTTGGTCGCTATCGCGAACGAGAGGATCCTGCGGACCGGCAGGTCCTCCACTGTCGACTGGCCGGCCGCGGTGTCGCCGCTACGTCATTGCGAACGTGGCTGGAGACACCATGGCTGGGAAATCTCTCCCTGTCGCGATTGGACCGCTTCTTGATTCTCCGGATGGCGCGGGCGCCCAAGCGCGCCGGTCGAGGAGAGATCGTTGAACGTTCGTCAAGCGGCACCTAGCCAGAACATGGGTGAGCCGCATCCGTCTGTCCAGCAGCATACCGGTCCGACATCGCGGTCGCGGGACCAGCGCTCGCGGACGCGCGACAACTCTCCCGACGGGTCGCGTCGCGTCGCCCGCGCCGTCCTCGCAAGACTGGCCGAATAGTCGACACGCCAACGAGTGGCGCGCCGATTGCGCCGGGATCATCACTTCGGAGAATTCATGACATCGTCAAGCGCCCAACGCTGGCGCGTCGGACTCACTGCGTCCGTCGTCGCCGCGTGGAGCATCGCAGGCCTCGCCCTCTTCACCAATGGAGGCTTCGAATCTGGAACTCTCACCGGCTGGACGAAGGAGCGGTTCTATAACCCGGGCTTGACTGGACCCGTGCCCTACGGCGCCGCCAGCATCGTTCGGATGAACGGCGGTGCCGACCTGACGCGTGTCGTCGGTAGTACCAACGGTGGACCTCTCTCGCTTCCAGACGCCACGATGGGATCTGGCGCAGATCTGCGGTTGCCGCGTTTCGGCGACTACGCAGCCGTGGTCAACGAGAACGGTGCGAGCAACAACGCCAACACGCTGAAGCAGTCGACGATCGTGCAGGCCTCGGATGTCGACTCCCTCGACGGCAAGGTCCACGTGCGGCTCGCGTTCGCTCCAGTCCTGTCCGATGGTGCGCACAGCGGAGACCAGCAGGCTTGGTTCTTCCTGGCGATTCGCAACAAGTCGCGCGGCAACGCGGTGCTGTATCAGTCTTTCGCGTACGCCAATCAGCCCGGCGTGCCCTGGAAGCGCTATGGGTCTTACACCTACACCGATTGGCAAGTCGCCGATATCGCGCCCGGCAACGCGAGCTTGGCCGTCGGTGACGAGATTGAACTGGAAGCCATCGCTGCCGGGTGCTCGCAGGGCGGCCACGCGGGCTGGGTGTACGTCGATGCATTCGGGTCGTTCATCCCGGGGCCAAGCGTCGTCGCCACCGCACCGGCACTGGTCAACGCCAGCAGTCCGCTGACGTACTCGGTGACGGCTCGCAACCAGGGGACCGCCCCGCTGAATGGCGGCGTGGTCAAGTTTGCCGTCCCGTCCGGCACCACCTTCGCCAGCGTGGCCGACACCACGGCATGCACCCATGCCGCTGGTGTCGTGACGTGCAACATCGGCACGTTGCCAGTGGACGCGTTGTACTCGACGACGGTCACGGTCAATGTCGGCGCCGTCGCCAACGGCACACTGATTGCCGCAGGCAACTACAGCATCGCCGGCACCGGCGAACCCGCGCTACTCGGACCGGTCGTCAACTCGACCGTGAGCACGGCCACGTTGGTGGACCTCGCGATGAGCGTGGACAACGGCGTGACTGGTGCGGCCAACGGCCAAGTCCTCACGTACGCCATCACGGCGCGCAATCTGTCCTCGACGCCGGTGAGCGGCGCGAATGTCACGGCGACGCCCCCGGCGACCCTGACCAACGTGACGTGGACGTGTGCGGCGTCGGGCGGTGGTGCGTGTGGCGGAGCGGGCACTGGTCCAATCAGCGACACCATTTCTCTGGCGGCCAACGGCACCGTGACGTACACGTTGAGCGGCACCGTGACCGGACTGTCGGGCACGCTCTCGATGGCGGCGTCGATTGCGGCCCCGGCGGG
>DATJTM010000555.1:0-5165 GCA_035503395.1 Luteitalea sp. | reverse complement strand
TCATCGCGCGGAACATGCGCTCGACGGCGACGTCGACCTCGGTGACCAGGTCGATTTCGCCCTTCTTGTCGATGCGCATCGGCCCACCGAAATGGGCCATCTGGATTTCGCCGGCCTTCTGGACGGCCTCGACGGCCGTCGCCAGCAACAGGGGATCGGGTGCGTTCATCTCGCTGGGGAGGCCGCCTCGACGATGTGTCGCTATTCGGCCGTCAGGCGCTTGCGCATGCGGACCTGCATGCCGCCCTCGGGTCGTCGCTGCAACTCGACATCGTCCATGAAGTTGCGCATGAAGAAGATGCCACGGCCGCTCGACTTCAGCAGATTCTCGGGCGCGAGCGGGTCGGCAACTTCCTCGGGCTCGAAGCCCTCGCCTTCGTCCTGCACGCTCACCTCGAGGAACTCCGGCGCGCCGGCCGGCTCGAGGACGAAATGCACGCGCACGTGCTTGTCGGCCGCGAACTTGTTGCCGTGGCGAATGGCATTGACCACCGATTCGCGGACCGCGACGCCCACCCAGTGCATCGCGTCCTCGTTCATCCGGACCGTGGTACAGAGCTGATCGCACACGACCTGGACGTAATCGAGCACGTCGACGTGGCTGTTGAGGACCAGGGAGAGCGCGGCGCGGTCTGCGGACATGTGGTCGGGGTGGCCTGCATGATACACGGTCCACTGTTTGCTACAGTGAAGCCCGCCATGCCCGCCGAGTTCACGATGACCGTCACCGTTGCGCCCGCCACCACCCTCGAAGGTGTGGTCCGGGTGCCCGGCGACAAGTCGATTTCCCATCGGTACGCGATGTTCGCCGCCCTCGCTGAAGGCGTCACGCGCATCACGCATTACGCCCCCGGCAACGACTGCCAGAGCACGTTGCGGTGCCTCGAACAGCTCGGGACGGTCGTCTCGCGGCACACCGCGTTCGACCGGGACACCGGCGCCGAAGTTCCCACTGTGCAGATAGTCGGCCGCGGCCTGCGGGGACTGCAGTCGCCGAGCGCGGACCTGGACTGCGGCAACTCCGGCTCGACGCTCCGGATGCTGGCCGGCATCCTCGCCGCGCATCCGTTCACGAGCGTGCTGACCGGCGACGTCTCGCTGCGACGACGCCCGATGATGCGCGTGGTGACGCCGCTCGCCGAGATGGGCGCCGACGTCACCTCGTTCAACGGCCGGCCGCCCGTGCGCGTCACCGGCGGCAACCTGCACCCGATCACGTACCACCCGGACACGCCGAGCGCGCAGGTGAAGACGGCCGTCCTGCTTGCCGGGCTGCAGACCGCCGGTGTCACGACCTTCGAGGAACCGGCCCAGACGCGCGACCACACGGAGCGTGCGCTGCGCGCCCTCGGCGCCAAGGTCGACGTCCAGGGCCACGTCATCCGGATCACGGGTGAGCAACCGCTGACGGGTCGGCCGCTCGCCGTGCCGGGCGATCCCTCGTCGGCCGCCTTCTGGGCCTGTGCCGCCGCTGCCCTGCCGGGCTCCTTCATCGAGCTGCGCGACGTCGGCCTCAATCCGAGTCGGACGGCGATCTTCGAAGTCCTGCGCCGCTTCGGCGCCGATGTCGACATCCAGGTCGAGCGGACCGACGCCGAAGAGCCGGTCGGCCGCGTCCGGGTCCGCCACAAGCAGCTGAATCGCCTCGAGCTGACGCCGGCTGAAGTGCCTGGCCTGATCGACGAACTACCCGTGCTGGCCGCGCTCGCCACGCACGGCGGCGAGCTGCGCGTGACCGGCGCGCAGGAGCTGCGGGCGAAGGAAAGCGACCGCATCACCGCCCTGATCAACGGCCTGCGCGCCCTCGGCGCCGACGCCGACGAACTGCCCGACGGCTTCCACGTCCGCGGCTCGCGTCGCCTGCTCGGCGGCGAAGCCGATGCCGCCGACGATCACCGTCTCGCGATGGCGTTTGCGGTCGCCGGGCTTGGAGGCCTCGAGCCCACCATCATCCGGGGCGCCGACGCCGTCAACGTGTCCTACCCCGGCTTCTTCGACGTGCTCGACGCGTTGAGGACATGACGCCGCGCAAGGACAAGCTGTATCTCGTCGGCTTCATGGGATCGGGCAAGACGACGCTGGCGCGGGCCCTGAGCCGGCGCCTCGGCTGGCGCGCCATCGACCTGGACGAGGAGATCGAACGACGCGAAGGGCGCAGCGTGGCGCAGGTGTTCGCCCAGGAGGGCGAGGCCTACTTTCGACAGGTCGAACGCGAGATGCTCGTCACGTTCCTGCCGCTGCGCAACGTCGTGGTCGCAACGGGCGGAGGCACGTTCGTGCAGCCGGCCAACCGCGCCGACATCCTCGCCGACGGGCTCAGTGTGTGGCTCGACGTGCCGTTCGCGCGCATCGTCGACCGTGTGCCCTCGGATGGCCGTCGCCCGCTCGCGGCCAACCGGGAAGCCTTCGCGGAATTGTTCGAGGAGCGCCGCGCGGCCTATCGGCAGGCACACACGCGGCTGGACGCGCAGGGTCGGGTCGACGCCATCGTCGAACGGCTCTTTCATCAACTCGGCTGGTAGGGCGTTCAGTTCGGCCGCGGCCATCGTTTACCTGACGACAGCGTGCGCTATCTCGTCATCAGCGATATCCACGGGAACCTCCCCGCTCTGGCTGCGGTCCTTCGTGACTGCCCGCCGGAGGCCTACGATCGGTTGCTCGTCCTCGGCGATCTGGTCGGGTACGGGGCCGAGCCCGGACCGGTCATCGACCGCATCCGGGCACTGACGCCGCACGTCGTCGTCCGGGGCAACCACGACAAGGCCGTCTGCGGGCTGATGGACCTGCACGCGTTCAACTCGCACGCGCGCGACGCGGCCGAGTGGACCACGCAGCATCTCTCCGAGGGGCAGCTCCGCTACCTGCGTGACCTCCCCGGCGGTCCCCTGCTCGTCGACGATGTGATGGAGGTGTGGCACGGATCGCCCGCCGACGAGGACGCCTACCTGGTGTGGATCGACGACATCCGCGACGCGGCCGCCATGGGCCGACGTCCGCTGTGCCTCTTCGGGCACACCCACGTGCAGGGCGCGTACGGTTCAGGCGAAGGCCATCCGACCGTCGAGAGCAGCGACGATTGGACGCGGACGACGCTGTCGATTCGCCTCGAGGATCGCTGGCTGGTGAATCCGGGCTCGGTCGGCCAGCCACGCGACGGCGACCCGCGCGCGGCCTACGCCGTCGTCGACCTCGGGGCGCGGACCGTCACGTTGCACCGCGTGGTGTATGACGTGGCCGCTGCCCAGGCCAGTATTCGCGCCGCCGGCTTGCCCGAGCTGCTCGCCACCCGCCTCGCCGAAGGCCGCTGAATTCGAGAAGGTTGGGCCCGTTGTCCCAACGCGGCCCGAGAAGGGTTCCTCGCACGCGGCTGGGTAACACCCGCTCGCATGCGACTAGGTCGGGTCCGCTCGCCGAGCCGACCGACAGTGCGGACGGCCCCATGGGCCTGGCGCCGGGCCGGGCTGGGCTGGGCTGGGCTGGGACAGCCGGCCCTGCCTGTTGGCAGGTGTCCTACTTACGCGCCCGTCGTTCCTCGTCGCGTTTCATCTGGCCGCGAAGCGCGTCCGTCGCGGCGCGCGATCCCAGAATCCAGCCAATCACGATCCCGACCAGCAGGACAGCCGGGATGAAGATGAAGTGCCCTGCGGTCACGCGCGATCAGCGTGCGCCGGTGGCGCGACGTGCCTCCTGCAGTTCGCGCTCGACGCGACCCAGGCGGCGCCAGAGCATCAGCAGGTAGACGAGGATGGCCAGCCAGAGCACCGTGTAGGCGCCGACCAGGAAGGGCGCGGCCGGCAACTTCTCGCCCTCGGGCAGTTCGTCGATCGGGACGTATTCGTCCTGCGCGGCGGTCGTCGACGGAGGGGTGGTGCCCTGCGCCGCCGACGATGCAGGCAGCGCAGCCGAGAACGTGAGCACGAGGAGGGCCATGCCCGCGAGTCGCTTCATGATGGACATCGTTTACCCTTCCGACTCGGCCAACAGGAGGTCGAGGGCGTCTTCCTGCTCGGCCACCTTGACGCGCGTTTTCAGTAGCGCGAGATACAGCAACAGGAAAGCGGCCATGCACCAGTAGAACGGCAGCCGCATCTCCGGTCCGAGGGTCGGCACGACGGTGGTCTTGGGATGCAGCGTCCGCCAGACGTTGACCGACCAGTAGATGAACGGCACGTTGAACATGCCGAAGATCGCCACGCCGGCCGCCAGCCTCTCCGACCCGGGGCCGCCGTACCGGCGCAGCAGCAGGTAGGCGTTGAACAGCAGCCAGAGCACGAGGGTCGACGTCAGGCGCGCGTCCCATTGCCACCACACGCCCCACGCCTTGCGCGCCCACAGCGGTCCCGAGATCAGGACCATGACGCCGAACAGCACCGTGAGTTCGGCCGCGGCTTCGGCCAGTCGGTCGCTCGACGCGCGACCGTGGCGCAGGTAGCCGATGCTGGCGATGCCCGCGGTGAACGCCGCAACGAACAGCATGATCGCCGCCGGCACGTGGAAATAGAAGATCTTCTGGACGAGCCCCATCGTGGACTCGTAGGGCGCCTGTGCGATGAGGAACGGCGCCAGGCCGAACATCGCGAGGGCGGCAAACAGCATCGCGGGCACGCTCCGCGCGAGCATCTCAGGCCTCCTTGGCGACGCGCGGAGCGGCCTCGGTCATCAAGGCACCGAAGGTCCACAGCGCAAGCGTCACGAACACCGCGTCAAAGCATACCAAGAGGGACAGCCACAGGTTCACCTGGTCAGGCAGGTACGGGTTGGCGAGCGCCGCGGCCGTCCCGCGCACCCCGCCGATGATCACCGGCACGCTCATCGGATAGAGGAGCAGCGGCAGCAACACGTCGCGCGACCGCATGCGCGCGAGCATCGCCGCAAACAGCGTCCCAATTGCCGCGTACCCGGCGGTCCCCGCCACCAGCAACGCAACGACCGGCAAGGGACGCACGGCCAGCGGCATCTGGAAGAACATCGCCACCAGGGGCAGCAGCACGGCCTCGACGGCGAACATCAGGACCATCAACGCCGCCCACTTGCCGAGGAAGATCGCCGGGCGCGGCACCGGCGAGGCCAGCACCGCCTGTAGCGTGCCTGCCGCACGCTCGCGTTCGAACGTGCGCGCCATCGCCAGCGTGCCCGACAGCGCCTCCGCCACCCAGAGCACCGCC
>DATJTM010000554.1:0-4839 GCA_035503395.1 Luteitalea sp. | reverse complement strand
AAGGCCGGCGAGTGTCTCCGTCATGCGGCCGCGATCGAATCCGCCGCTTCCGGCCGACGCGCCTTCGAGCCCTTCGAGCACGCGGGCCTTGTCGCGTTCGGTCTGCAGGCGACCGATGAACCACGTGCCGGTGTTGGACAGACCCTTGTAATCGAGGTCGACCGGGTTCTGCGTGGCGAGCACCACACCGACGCCGAATGCGCGGGCCTGCTTCAGCAACAGAAGGAGCGGCGCCTTGGACGGCGGATTGGCGACGGGCGGGAAGTACCCGAAGATCTCGTCCATGTACAACAGCGCGCGCAGGCTCGTGGTGCCCGACTGCGTCCGCACCCAGCCGAGCATCTCGTTCAGCAGGAGCGACACGAAGAACATCCGTTCGGCGTCGGAGAGATGGGCGATCGAGAAGATCGCAGCGCGCGGCTTGCCTTCGGGCGTGCGCAGGAACGACGAGATGTCGAGCGGTTCGCCCGTGAGCCACTGGTCGAAGCCCGGGGCGGCCAGCAGGTTGTTGAGTGCCATCGCCAGCCCGAAGCGTTCCTTGGCGGGGTAGAAGGCCTCGAGTTCGAGTGCGCCGATGCGCGAGACGGGCGGCGTCTGAATCTGCTGGATCATCGACGCCAGGTCGAGATCCTGGCCGGCCAGCCACGCCGTCTCGAGGATCTTGGCGAGCAGGATGTGCTCGCGCGACTGCAGCGGGTCGGCGTCGACCCCGGCCAGGCCCAGCAGGCTCGTCACCGTCGTCTGCAGGCGTTCACGCAGCAGGTCGCGGTCTTCGAGCACCGCGGCCGGCGGCACGGCGAACGACTTGACGATGGACACTGGTACGCCGGCGCTGCTGCCCGGCGTGTAGATGGTGATCTCGGCGGCGTCCTTGAGGCGCTGGATGCGGGCCCCGTCCTGATCCCAGCCGGCCAGGCCGTTTCGCCACTTTTCGGCCTGCTGTCCCGCGAAGGCCGGCACGTCCACGCCAGCCCGCTGCGCATCGTCGGGATTGACCCACGGCTCGAATGCGTCAGCGGTCAGCGACGGAAAGGTCAGCGCGAGGTTGGCCAGGTCGCCCTTGGGATCGATGACGATCGCCGGGATGCCGTCGATGAGTGCTTCCTCGAGGAGCCCGAGGCACAGGCCGGTCTTGCCGCTGCCGGTCATGCCGATGCACACGGCGTGCGTCAGCAGGTCGCGCGAGTCGTAGAGGAGCGGGGCCGGCGCGGCCGTCTTCGTGGCCAGGTCGTACGGTCGCCCCAGGTAGAAGACGCCAAGCTTCTCGAAGTCGGTCATGACGCGGAGATAGTACGCCGGGCCGGCGGCACGCGAAATGCTACGCTCGACCGTCATGCGGAAGCGGACGGTCCTGCATGTGGGCCTCATCGCGGTGGCCGTGGTGCTGGGGGTGGCCCTGGTCATCGGCCTGACGGCGCGTCCGCGCCTGGAGGGCTGGCTGCGGAACACCGTCATCGCCACGCTCGAAAAGAAGCTGGATGCCGAGGTCGAACTGCAGGAGATCTCGGTCCGGCCCGGCTGGGTCACGAGCATCTCCGGCGGCCCGCTCGTCATCCGCCACCGCGCGCATCTGGACAAGGCGCCGCTGGTCAAGCTCGAACGGTTCGAGACCACGATGACGTGGCGTGAATTGCTGCGCCGGCCACGTAGAGTGGACACCATCGTGTTGACCGGGCTGGCGATCACGATTCCGCCCTCGCCGGCGCCCGGGCAGCCGCGCCTTCCCGGACTCGGTGGGCCCAAGGAGCCCACGCCAGCGGTGGCGACCACGACGGTCCCGGTCGCGTCCACGGCGTCCGCTGGCGAGGAGAAGAAGGGGCCGGCGATCATCATCGGTCGCATCACGGCCGACAACGCGACGCTGACCATCCTGCCGCGCGAGCTGCGCAAGTTGCCGCGCATCTTCGGCCTCAATCGACTCACCATCCGCGACGTGTCGAGCGACCGGGCCATGTCGTTCGCCACCGTCGTCCAGAACCCGCAGCCGCGTGGTCTGGTCGAGACGTCCGGCACGTTCGGGCCGTGGAACGTCGAGTCGCCATCGCAAACACCGTTGCAGGCCGATTACCGGTTTCTCGACGGCGACCTGAACACCATCAAGGGCATCGAAGGGCGCGTGCAGTCACAGGGGCGCTACTCGGGGGTCCTCGAACGCATCCAGGCCGAGGGGACGTCGACGACGCCCGACTTCGGGCTCGACGTCGGCGGCAAGAAGATGCCGCTGGCGACGACGTTCACGGTGGTCGTGGATGGGACCAACGGCAACACCTACATCCAGCCGGCGATGGCGATGCTGGGGAAGGCCACCCCGATCACGGTCACCGGCGGCGTCGTCAAGGCCGAGGACACACGAGGGCGCACGGTCGATCTCGCGACGCAGATCGTCAACGGTCGGCTCGAGGAGGTGCTGGCCCTCGTCATCGACGGCGATCCGGTGATGACCGGCCGCATCGACCTGACCGGCGCGCTGCTGATTCCGCCCGGCCCCGTCAAGGTCGTCGAGAAGATGACGCTGGAAGGGCGGTTCACGCTCGGGCGCACGCTGTTCCGCAGCACCGCGGTGCAGAAGAAGCTGGACGAGCTCAGTCGGCGGGCCCAGGGGCGTCCGGGCGATCAGACCGTGGCGCGCGTGGTCTCGGCGTTCAGCGGCCGGTTCCGCATGGCCGATGGTGTGGTCCGCTTCCCCTCGCTGACGTTTCGCGTCGACGGCGCCCGCGTCGAGCTGAAAGGCGCCTACACGGTGCGCGGCCAAGGCCTGAACTTCGATGGCCGGGTGCGGCTCGACGCCGGCGTGTCGCAGATGGTGGGCGGCAAGAAGCGCTTCTTCCTCCGACCCTTCGACGGCCTCTTCCGCCGCAACGGCGCCACCGAGTTCCCGATTCACATCCGCGGCAGCGTCAAGAAACCGGAGTTCGGCGTCGACGTCAAGGAAACGCTGAAGCGGGCTCTGATTCCCGGACGGTGACGGGCGAATCAGGAGACCAGGAGACCAGGAAGCAGGATTCAGGCCGCAGGGCTAGGGATGGCCGTCCCGGCCGTCCATGACTGCCACCCGGTCGTGAGGATTGCAGGGCTATCGAGGGACCCTGACAACTGTGGACCGCAGGCAGCCATGGACCGCTCGGAAAGCAGTCCCTGCCAATGCTGAAACTGAGAAGTGATGGGGTGGGTGAGGGGATTCGAACCCCCAACATCCGGAGCCACAGTCCGGCGCTCTGCCCTTGAGCTACACCCACCATCCGGAGGGACCGCGCGGGGGCGCCGCGCGAACGGGACATTATAGCGCCCCACAGCATGGCGTGACCAGCCTGCCGACTACAGGCTGCAGGCTACCAGCGACCGGCTGCACCTTTTTCACTTTCGACTTCAAACTTCAGACTTCTGACTTTGGACAGTGAACCCGTTGGTGGGGGCGCCGCGTCCAAGCGCGTGTGACGGAAGGCGCCCGCGCGCGACGGCTGGTCGGACAGGTGCTGCTGACGATCGTCACCTTCGCCGTCCTCGACTACGTCTGGCTCGGCGTCGTGATGCACGAGTTCTACCGGGCCGAACTCGGCCCGCTGGCCCGCCAGACCGCCGATGGTCTCGCCCCCGTCTGGTGGGCCGCCATCGGGGTGTACGCGGTGCTGGTGATCGGGATCGTCGTCTTCGTCCTGCCGCGGACGATCGGATCGCCGCTCCGTGCCGCCCTCCTCGGCGGTGTGTTCGGGCTGGTGACCTACGGCACGTACGACTTCACCGGATACGCCGTCATCGAGGGGTGGTCCCTGCGCATGACGCTCGTCGATCTGGCCTGGGGCGCCGCGATTTGCAGCCTCACCGCCGCCATCGTCACCGCCGCCGACGCGCGCCTGGCTTCGACGTCCCGGGCCTGAGCGAGCGCCTCGACTGCCGGCCCGCCGACTCCCGACTGCCGTCCCGAACCTCCCTCCTCACGTTCGCCCCCTCGCCGCCGAATACGTGAGGAGCCCGGAACCTCCGGGGTGGAGAAGGCGTGACCCGTATTCGCTGCGGAAGGTTCATCCTCGTGCTCGTCGCCGCACTCGTGCTGCGCGCGTCGGACGGGGCTGCGCAATCGCACGCCACGGTCACCACGCAGCCCGGCGCCATCGTCGAACGCCTGGTCTACGTCGGCGACCAGTCGGCCGCGCCCTGGGAATACCTGACCCCCGACGGCCAGCCGGCCGGCTTCAACGTCGACCTTCTGCGCGAAATCTCACGCATTTCCGGCCGTCATATCGAGGTCCGGCTCGGTCCATGGGCGCGCATGCGGCAGGCCCTCGATGAGCGCCAGGCCGACCTTGCCATTCTCGCGACGTCCACGTCTCGTCGCGATCGCTACGACTACCTGACCTTCGTGTGGACGCGGCAGCAGTCCGCGGTCTTCCCGATGTCGCGACGGACCCCGCCCCCGACTGGCCTGCACGACCTGGCCCGTGAGGTCGTGGCCATCGAGGGCAAGTCGGTGATGCAGGATCTGCTCGCCGAGGTCCCCGAGGAACGTCGTCCGGCGCTGATGCCCGTCACGAGCCCGGCTGAAGCGCTGCGCGCCGTGCGGTCCGGTGCGGCGACGCTGGCCCTCGGCAACCAGATCACGCTGCGGCGCGCCGCCCGCGAGCTCGGGATCGACGATGTGGACAGTCGCGAAGTGAAGGCGATGGCCTACTTCTTCGTGACGAGTCAGGGGCGACTCCAGGAGTTCGACTGGCTGGAACCGACGCTCGCCACACTGAAGGAAGAAGGCGTGCTGGCGCGGCTGGTCGAGCGTCATCTCGTCGAACGCACCGCCTCACCGCGGTTGTCGTCCACGCTCGTGGCCAGTGGCGTCGCCGTCGCGCT
>DATJTM010000553.1:0-6609 GCA_035503395.1 Luteitalea sp. | reverse complement strand
ATCCATGGCGTGCACGAACGACTTCCAGGTTTCGCGCTGCTGCTCGAGGACCCGACGCCCGTCGGCCGTCAGGCTGTAGAACCGGCGCCGACGCTCCCCTGCCTTCTCCACCCACTTCCCCTGGAGCCACCCACGCTCCTCGAGCCGGTACAGCAGCGGGTAGAGCGACGCGACGTGGAACGTGAGCTGCGCGTTGGACCGCTCCTCGATCAACTTGCTGATCTCGTAGCCGTGACGCGGCCGCGCCTCGACGATCGACAGGATGATCAACTCCGCCGAGCCCTTCTTCAGCTCGCGCGCCAGCATCCGCGGGTCCATAGATGGCATAGCCATATATGGTAGTGACAGACGACGAGCGCATGCAAACGGTTCCGGCGGCAAGCGACAGGGCGGCAGTCGGCAGTGGGCCGGTCGGCAGTCGTGGACGGCGCTAGGCCTTGGGTCTTCGAACTTCGAACTTCGAACTTGCGCTGACCCGTTTGGTACCCGTACCCCGTACCCGGTACCCGGTACCCGGATCCCGGTGAACTGTTGCCGTGTGCCGAACTGAGGGCCACGTTGGGACAATGGGCCCTACCTACCGAGGATCCCGGCTCCCGTATCCCGTATCCCGGTTCCCGGTTCCCGGTTCCCGTCGTTCGTCGTTCGTCGTTCCTTTGCGGTAGCATCAGCCGCACTTCCAACCGCTCCGGAGGATCGTGCCGATGATGCGAGGTCTCTTCCCGTGCGCTGTCGTGGTGTTGTGCGGCAGCCTGCTCTCTGCGGCCGGCCAGGCGCCGCAACCGCCAGCCACGCCGTCCTACGGCCTGCCCGATGGCGTGCCGGCCGACTGGCTGCCGCCCGCGCCCAAGAACCTGAAGGTGTTGCCGGCCGACATCTCGCCGAAGGACCTGCTGGCGGTGATGAAGACGTTCAGCAATGCGATGGGTGTGCGTTGCGTGTACTGCCACGTTGCCGGGTCCGACCCGACCGACATGAGCACGTACAACTTCTCCAGCGACCGCAAGGAGCACAAGGAGACGACGCGGGCGATGATGAAGTACACCGACGACGTCAACGCCAGCTTCCCGAAGGGCGTCGGCGACGAGCCGCCGGCCGGACAGCAGCGCGTCACCTGCTACACGTGCCATCAGGCGAAGCGGCAGCCGCCGACCGCTCCGGCCGCCCCTCGCGCGACAGGCGCGCCGGCGCCGAAAGCGAACTGACCGACGGCCCTACCGTCTGGTTGACGCCGGCGTCACGACGCGATCGATCCAGCTCGCGATGACGCCGGCGACCTTCGCTTCCTCACCCGTATACATGTGATCGGCCAGGCCGATCATCGTCGTCTCGACCGGTTGTGCCGACAGTGACAGGCGCGACGGCGCCGACTGCACGACGTCCAGATCGGCCTGTCCACCGACGTCGCCTCGCGTCCCGAAGAAGGCCAGCAGCGGTCGTCGCAACTGCACGATGCCGGCGTCGCGCCGGTCGACGCCGAAGAAGTCGAGCAGCGCCGGTGGCGTGTCGGCGATGTCGGCGTACGTGCCGGCGCTGATGAACGACGGGACGCTGCGATTCGGCAGCCGCAGCAGGTCGTCGCCGGCGCCGTGCTGCACGTGGGTGCGTGCGCGCGCCAGCAGGTCGGGATTGCGATCCGGCTTGCCCGGCGCGACCGAACCCGACGCGAGCACCAAGCCGACGACGCGCGGATCCTGCCGCGTCACCTGGTAGGCAGCGACCGCGGACCATCCGGCGCTGTGCCCGACGAGCACCACCCGACGGAACCCTCGCTGTGCGGCGAAGTCGACCCACGACGCGATGTCGAGCGTCTGCTCACTCGTGATGCCCCAGTAGCCGCCACCACGCACCCGCCGGCCGTTGCGGTAGGTGGCGCTGTTGCCGAGGTCGTGCATGCGCGTGTTGGCAGTGATCGTCGGGACGCCGCGCGCGGCCAGCGCCCGCGCCGTGGCCGTGTACGTCGGCGAGGCGAAACTGGTGCCCCAGCCGTGGATCCAGATCACCGCGGGACGGCCGGTGCCCGTCGAGGAGAAGAACGCGCCGCCATTGATCACATCGTCGCTCGTCCGCGCGTAGACCAGTTCTTCGGGAAAGGCGCCCGCCGACACGGTGACGTCGCGCGGACCGAACTGCCGCCAGCCGACGATGGCGGCCGCCCCGCCCGCCACAGCGGCCAGCAGGAACGCGAGGAGCGTTGGCCACCACCGGGCATTTCGCGGTCGAGAGGCTGCTGGTGGCGCCGATGCGCTGGTCACTCCTATGCCTCCTGGATGACTGCCTGCCCTCTCAAACCCGCGGTGGGGCGAATCGTTTCAGGGCAGCGCGCGACGTCGACTGCCTCGCCACGTGCATGTCCCTCGTGCAGATGCTCGGCACTCGCCCCACATTCGTCACATTTGATCCACGGACGGGCGGATTCGCGCCGCGGGAAGGGTGAGAGCGACGGTTAGAGTGCGGGCTGATGCAAGCCACCGTGCTCCCGTGCGGCCATTGCGGCCAGACCATGGCCGTCCTGTTCGAGCCGCAGGTCCCCAAAGCCGCCGAGCACCCCTACGTCTTCGGATGCCCCTGGTGTGGCCGCCTGGTCCGCCGCTCGCTGCCGGGCGTGCTCATGCGCGTCGTGCGGGCGTCGCAAGGGCAGGGCGCCGGCGAGGCCTGATGTAACGCTGCCCGCCGGCGTGCGTAGTTGTGTGGGAGAGTATCGGTCCGGAGGACCTCATCCCATGCATCGTGCACACGTGTTCGCGCTCGCCTTCGTCTCGGTCGCCAGCTTCGGCTCGGTGACCGTCCTCGCCCAACAGAAGCCGGCCCCGCCCAAGGGCTTCACTGCCGCATTCAACGGCAAGGACCTGAGCGGCTGGCGCGGCCGTCCCGGCGGCGGCGGCGTGTTCAGCCCCTACGTCGAGGCCAAGTTCACCCCCGAGGAACGCACCACCAAGCAGAACGAATGGAACGCCGACCGCGACCTGCACTGGAAGGTCGACGCAGCCACCGGTGAACTCGTCTCGGACGGCAAGGGCGTGCACCTGGCGACGATCAAGCCGTACGGCGACTTCGAGTTCCAGGTCGACTGGAAGCTGACTCAGCCGGGCGGCGACTCGGGCGTCTACCTGCGCAGCTATCCGCAGGTGCAGATCTGGGATCCGGGCAGCGCGCGTGACCAGAAGAACGGCGCCGACAAGGGCTCCGGCGGTCTGTGGAACAACAACCCGGACAACCCGGGCCGCTGGCCGCTCGCCAAGGCCGACAAGCCGATCGGCGAATGGAACACGATGCGCGTCAAGATGATCGGCCAGAAGGTATGGGTGACGCTCAACGACACGCCGGTCGTCGTCGGCCAGGTGCTCGACAACTTCTTCGAGCGCGGCCAGCCGGTGCTGCCGACCGGATCGATCGAATTGCAGACGCACGGGTCGGAAGTCCGCTTCCGCAACGTGTACGTCCGCGAGATCGCTGCCGCCGAAGCCACGTCGACCAAGTAGTCCCGACGAGTCCCGAGGCGCTACCGTGACCAACGGCACTCCCCGCCTCGGGGCTCGACAGGCCTGGTACGTGGTGGCGGTCCTCACCGCCGCCAACGTCTGCGCGCTCGTCGACCGGCAGATCCTGTCGCTGCTGGTCGAGCCCATCGAGCGCGATCTCCAGATCGGCGACACCGCGATGTCGCTGCTGATGGGGCTCAGCTTCTCCCTCTTCTATTCGATTCTCGGCCTGCCGCTCGGGCTGCTCGCCGACCGCGGCAGCCGTCGCCGGTTGCTGTCGATCGGCATCGCCGTGTGGAGCACGATGACGCTGCTCTGCGGTGTTGCACGCTCGTACGGCCAGCTGTTGTTGTTCAGGATGGGCGTCGGCGTCGGCGAAGCCGCGCTTGGACCGACCGCCATCTCGATGGCCGGCGACGCCTTCCCGCCCGAGCGCCGCGCCTTGGCGCTGAGCGTGTACTCGCTCGGCACGTTCTTCGGCGCCGGGCTCGCGTACCTGATCGGTGCGACGGTCACCGGCCTGACGGCGACGCAGCCCGACGTGCACGTGCCGGTCATCGGCACGATGCGCTCCTGGCAGGTGGTGTTCTTCGCGGTCGGTGCGCCGGGCCTGCTCGTCGCGCTGCTCGCGTTGACCATGCGCGAGCCGCCGCGGCAACAGACCACGAGTGCGGCACCGCTGGCGGCCGTCATCGCGCACTGGCGCGCGTACGCGTCGACGCTGGTCACGATCGCCGGCGCGTTCGCGGCGTGGTCGGCGGTCAACTACGGCATCGCCGCCTGGCTGGCGACGTTCTTCGTGCGCATCCACGGCTGGAGTGCGGCACAGGCCGGCGCCTGGCAGGGCACGCTCACGATGAGCGTCGGCGTCGCCGGGGCCCTGACCGGCGGCCTGCTCGCCGAGTGGTGGACACGCCACGGGCGGGCCGATGCGCCGCTGCTCGTCGGCCTCGCTGGCGGGGTGGGACTGCTGGTGACGGGCGTCGCCTATCCGCTGGTGCCGTCGGCCACCGTCGCGGCCTGGCTGCTGGTGCCCGTCAACCTGTTCGCGGCGATGCCGTGGGGGGCCGCGAGTGCCGCCGTGGCCAACGCGCTGCCCTCGTCGATGCGCGCGCTGGGCGCCGCGATCTACCTGCTCGCCCTCAACCTGGCCTCGGGCATCGTCGGACCGACCAGTGTCGCGTTACTGGCGGATTACGTGTTCGAGGGCCGGACGGCGGTCCGGCCGGCCCTGGCCACGGCGACCGGCGCCGGCATGGTCATCGCGCTCGTCCTGATCGCGGCGGCGCGCAAGCCGTACGTGCGCACGGTCGCAGCGTTGCGGGAGAGGTAGGGCCGGCTGTCCCAGCCCGGCCCTAAGATGGGCCACGTTGGGACAACGGGCCCTACCTCCTTCAGGCCACGGACGGCTCGGCGAGCCGTCCCTACCGTTACAACGCTGCGAGAATCTCCTTCATCAACTGCGCCGCGCCTTCGACGCCGTCCCACGGCCCGTCCTCGTACTCGAGCGCGATCGCGCCCTTGAAGCCGCCGTGGTTGAGGATCTTCACGCAGCGCGCGAGATCGACCTTCTCCCAGCGGTTCCAGTACTTGGCGTGCACCGTCGTGTGCGTGTAGGGCATCAGTGCCTCGAGGCCGTGATAGAGGAGATACTCGTGCTCCCAGTTGCAGAAGTCCGGTGACGCCTCGAAGTACGGGTGATTCACCTCGTCGAGGATGATCCGCATGTTCATCGGATCGGCACTGAGTCCCCAGTGGTTCTCGATGGTGACCTTCACGCCGACCTTACCGCCGTGATCGGCCATCTCCTTGAAGGATTCGACGGCGTTCTTGATGTACTTGACCACTTCGTCGTTGCGCGGGTAGCCGGTCGTCGCCGTCGCGCCGGGTACGATGCGCGGCCCGCCGGTGTTCACGCGCATGCTCTTGGCGCCGATCATCGCGCAACCGTCCAGCCACTTCTTGGCAACGGCGATGCCTTCTTTGCGCAGGGCCGGGTCGAGCTCCGAGATGTTGCGCGGCGCGTTGTTGGACACGTGGTGACACGTCGTGCCGGTCTTCGCCATGCGGGCGTTCAGTTGCTCGAGCCACTGCTTGCCCGCCGTCGTCGACGGATCGAACTCGTAGCTGTCCACCGTGCGGCCGTCGCGTGTGACCGAGGTCTTGACGTACATCGCGTCGTTGGTCACGTCGCCGAACAGCGACGACCACAGGTCCATCTTGCGGACGCCGGGGAACCGGTCGACGGTGAACTGCGGGAAATCCAGCATCGTGATCTCGCCGTACTTCTTCCGCATCGCCGCGGCCGTCTCGGCCTGTTTCTGGGCGTTGGCGCTCATGCTGGCCGCCGCATCGGCCCGTCGCTTGAAGAGGTTGCGGATCGGATACGTGTTGGACGCGAGACGCGACGCCTTCTCGGCGTCCGTCAACGGGCGTGCATCCCATGCGCCTTCGACCGGCGCCGGCCTGGCCCCGGCCATGGCGGCGGGCAGCAGCGAGCCGCCGCCAACCAGGGCGGCGCCCTTCAGGAATTCACGACGACCGGCAGCGCCGGCGGCAGACGGGAGGGTGGAGTCGGGCATACCGGCCCATACGACGCTCCCGGCGTCTCCGCTGCACGCGGCGGTTCAGGTGAGCGGCTGATTGGCGATCAGTCCCCTGCACCGCGGAGTTCCTGCCACAGCCCCGTGAGACGTCGGGCCGTGTGCGCCGCATCGAACGAGGCGGCAGCCTTCCGACGGGCGGCGTGCGCGTACCGCGGGAACTGGTCCAGCGCTGCCAGGACCCGCGACGCCACGGCGTCGGCATCCTCCTCGTCGTCGAAGAGCAGTCCCTCGTGACGCGACGGATCGATGATCGCTTCGTACCCGGTGGACCGGTGCGCCACGAGCAGCAGTCCGTGGGCCAGCGCCTCCAGGCCGACCATGCCGAGCGCCTCGTTGCGCGACCCGACCAGGACCACCTGCGCCTGTCGATACAGTGGCGCTATCGACGCCATCGAAGGCTGCCAGACGATGCGGCCAGACTCCGCCTCGGCAATGGCATCCAGCACGGCGTCGCCGTAGTCGGGATCGTTGCCGCACGGCCCGACGATCGTCAGCGTCGCCGATCGCCTGGCCGCGAGCGC
>DATJTM010000552.1:0-16562 GCA_035503395.1 Luteitalea sp. | reverse complement strand
CTCGCGTCTTCGCACCCACCAGCGGGCGCACGGCCGTATCGGCACCTACCGCGACCACCTTGCCGTCGCGAATCGCCACGGCCTGCACCACCCGCGACGACGGGTCGAGCGTCAGCACGCGACCGCCGAGCACCACGAGGTCGGCCGGTGTCGTCGATACGGGAGCCTGAGCGCGGACCGCCAGCATCGAGGCCGCGACGACCACGGCGCCACTGAGAACGGCAGCGATTGACCGCCCTCTCATCGCAGCCAGGCGTCCAGGTGCTCGGCGACGAACGCATCGTCGGCGAGGTGCGGATAGGCGCGATACACCCGGTCGATCTCGTCAGCCTGCCCCGGGCTGAGGACCTCGTGGGGATCGAGGCAGCGGATGTTCGCGAGCAGTCCCTGACGACGGAGCACCTCGTGGATGCCCGCGATGCAGCCAGCGAACGCGTTGGCCGCGTCGAAGAATGCCGCGTTGGCGTCGGTCACCTCGATGCCGCGCGTGAGCAGCGATGCCGGCACCGCGTCGCGAGCCGACGCCGCCTGGCACTCGGCCAGCAGTGACACCGCCTTCGACGTCCACACGGCCCAGTGACCCAGCAGGCCGCCAACGATGCGCCGCTCACCACCGGCTGCGGTCGGAAACGCCGTGACCAGGTCGCCGACGATGTTGTCGTCGTTGCCGGTGTAGAGCGTGATGTCGTCGCGGCCTGCGTCGGTCACCGCGCGCACGACGTCGAGCGTCTGGTAACGGTTGAATGGCGCGATCTTGATGGCGATGACGTTCGGAATCTCCGCGAAGCGACGCCAGAACGCGTACGACAAGCGCCGGCCGCCCACCGACGGCTGGAGGTAGAAGCCGACGACCGGAATCGTCTCCGCGACGCGCGCGCAATGCGCGACCATGTCGTCGTCGCTGGCGTTCGAGAGCGCCGCCAGACTGAGAAGCCCGGCGTGATAGCCGAGGTCCACGAGCAGCTGCGCTTCGCTGGTGGCCTGTGCCGTTGGTCCGCACACGCCGCCGATGCGCACGAGCGGCACGTCGCGCCCGGCATCGGCGCGGTCCATCTCTTCGCGGGCCAGCGACAGCACGGGTTCGAACAGGCCGACGTCAGGACGACGGATCGCGAACTGTGTCGTGTGCACGCCCACCGCGATACCGCCGACGCCCGACGCCACGTAGTAGCGCGACAGCGCGCGCTGCCGTCGCTCGTCGAACCGCCCGTCGTCGGTGAGTGCCAGTGGGTGGGCCGGAATGGCCAGGCCGCGGCTGAAGGCGGCGCGAACCGTCGCGTGCATCAGAATTTACCGTCCCGTGATTCGAAGTGTGTCGGCTTGCCGAGGCTGGCGCCGCCGCGCGCGACCCACTCGGCAGTCCAGTCGAGCATGCGGTCGAGCGACACGACCGGCTCACCGAGGTCGGTCCAGCCGCGCGTGCCGTTGCTCAGGAGTGCGTCGCCGGCCTCGGTGCCGGTGAACGTCGGCGTGCGGCCCATGCGCTCGCCGAGAGCGATGCAGACCTCACGGACCTTCAGTTCGTCGGGCCCGGCCAGGTTCACCACGTATGGCGGCGACGATGCATGCGCCAGCGACGCGATGGCCATGGCATTGGCATCGCCCTGCCAGATCACGTTGGCGTGCCCCATCGTCAGGTCGATGGTTTCGCCAGCCGCGACCTTGCGTGCCAGGTCGACGAGCAGGCCGTAGCGCATCTCGGTGGCGTAGTTGAGGCGCAGGATGGCGAGGCGGGTGCCGCGGCTGCGGCTCGCATGCTCGAAGAGGCGCTCGCGTCCGAGGCAGCTCATCGCGTACTCCCCCACCGGCGACGGCTGATCGGTCTCCTGCGAGCCGCCGCGTCCGATCGGCGAGAGGCCGTAGACATTGCCGGTCGAGAACGCCGCGATGCGACTGTCGGCGTAGCGGCGCGCGACGACGCCGGGCAGCCAGGCATTCATCGCCCACGTCAGCGACTCGTCGCCCGACGACCCGAACTTGCGGCCCGCCATGTAGATGACCAGCGGCGCGTCGGGCAGCGCGGCGAGGAACGCGTCGTCCAGCAGGTCGCCGCGGATCGTCTCGACGCCGTGCGCCTGCAGTGCGGCTTCCTGACCTGCCTCGCTGAAGCGGGAGACGCCGATCACGCGTCGGTCGCTGCCGGCCGCGTCGGCCGCGCGGCGCACCATGCGGGCCAGCGTCGGCCCCATCTTGCCGGCCACGCCGAGCACGACAACGTCGCCAGGCAGCTGCCGGAGCGCGTCGATGGCCGCGGCCGATGGCGCGCTGAGGAGATCTTCGAGTTGTGCGTCGTCGGCGATGGCGGTCGGCCAGTCGGTGGCGGTGGGAGCACCCGTCATGCGCGGTAGTCTAACGTCTGACTGGCCGCGGAGGATGGCAGGCGTCCCTGCCTCGACGCCCGGACGGACTCGACGACGATGCACCTGCGCACGATGACCACGGCCGACATCGACGGCGGCCTGCGGCTCTGCCGGCTCAGCCACTGGAACCAGATGGCGCGCGACTGGCAGCAGTTCCTCCGCCTGACGCCCGGCGGCGCGACGGTGGCCGTCGACGACGCCGGCCAGGTGATCGGCTCGGTGGCGACGATGCGATACGAGCCGCACCTGGCGTGGATTGCGATGGTGCTCGTCGACCCGGCCGCACGCGGCCGCGGCGTCGGGACGGCACTGCTGCATCGAGGGCTCGAACAGGTGCAGGACGTTCATGCCGTCGGGCTCGACGCCACACCCCTCGGGCAGCCGCTCTACGAGAAGCTCGGATTCGTTGTCGACAGCGGCTTGACGCGACTGGAGCGCCCGGCCGATGCGGTCGCGCCGCCGGCGCGCGCTGCGGGAGGGGCGACGGGGATCCGCCCCGCGATGCGCGACGATCTCGAGTTCATCGGGCAACTCGACGTGCAGGCCACCGGGCTGGCCAGGCACGCGATGCTGGGCTGGCTATTCGAGGGCGCACCGGCGTTCGCGTTCGTGAGCGACGGCTGGACGATCGATGGCTTCCTGCTCGGCCGTCACGGTCACTCGTTCGCTCACCTCGGACCGATCGTCGCGAGAACCACCGAGCATTCGCTCGCCCTCGTGCGCGCGTGCCTCGCACGGCACCCGGGACACCGCTTCATCATCGACGTCACCGATCACGATCCGGAGTGGCGGGCGGGCCTGGAAGCGATGGGATTCCGCGCGCAGCGTCCGTTCGCGCGCATGTACAAGGGTCACTGGCGCCCCGAAGGCGACCCCGCGCTCCTGCGCGCCAGCATCGGCCCGGAATTTGGCTAGCGGCAGCCCCCCGGAGTAGCCGTCCGACTTGTCGGACGGTTCCGCGGCGTGGTGAGGCTCTCCTCAGGTTCGAGCCGACAAGTCGGCTCGCTACGAGTGTATGGGAGTAGGCGGTAGGTGCGTCCGGTCTATGATGTGAGCTTCCGTGCTCGACATCGCGCAATGTCCCTCAGCCATCGCCGGCCCTGACGCGTCCGTATCGCGTAAGGACGTGGCGGCCGTCCTGGCCCGTACGTGTCCCGCCGACGAATGCCGCGGCCAACGCGTGCTCGCGATCGTGCCGGACGGCACGCGCACCGCACCGGTCGGACTGGTCTTCCAGTTGCTGCACCAGCAGCTGGCGGGAGCGGTGAAAGCGCTCGACGTGATGATCGCGCTGGGCACCCACCAGCCGATGTCGGAGGAGGCGATCTGCGGCCGCCTCGACATGACGCGCGAAGACCGCGAGACGCGCTACCGCGACGTCGCCTTCTTCAACCACGAGTGGGACAACCCGGCGGCGCTGCAGCGCATCGGCGTGCTGTCGAAGGACGACATCCACGAGCTGACCGACGGCGCCTTCGCAATCGACGTAGCCGTCGAGATCAACCGGCGCGTCCTCACCTACGACCGCATCGTGATCATCGGGCCGGTGTTCCCGCACGAGGTCGTCGGCTTCTCGGGCGGCAACAAGTACCTGTTCCCTGGCGTGTCGGGCCCCGACATCCTGAACTTCTTCCACTGGCTCGGGGCGGTCGTCACCAACCCGATGATCATTGGCAGCAAGTGGACGCCGGTGCGCAAGGTGGTGGACGCCGCCGGCGCGATGGTGCCGGTGCCCAAGTCGTGCTTCTGCCTCGTGGTGCGGCCCGACGGGACGCTGGCCGGCATCGTCGGCGGCACGCCGGAAGCGGCCTGGACCGAGGCGAGCGAGCTGTCGCGCCGGACGCACATCCTGTACAAGGACCGCGCGTTCGACACCGTGCTGTCGTGCGTGCCGAAGATGTATGCCGACCTGTGGACGGGCGGCAAGGGCATGTACAAGCTCGAGCCCGTCGTCGCCGACGGCGGCGAGCTGATCATCTACGCACCGCACATCTCGGAAGTGTCGGTCACGCACGGCCGCCTGCTGCTCGAGATCGGCTACCACTGCCGCGACTACTTCCGCGGCCAGTGGGACAAGTTCGGCCACCTGCCGTGGGGCACGCTCGCCCACTCGACGCACGTCCGTGGCGTGGGCACCTACATCGACGGCGTCGAGCGCTGCCGCATCCAGGTCACCGTCGCCAGCCAGATTCCCGAGGCGGTCTGCCGCCAGATCAACCTCGGCTATCGCGACCCGGCCAGCATCGACGTCGAGTCGTTCGCCAACCGCGAGGACGAAGGCGTGCTGCTGGTGCGCAAGGCCGGCGAGATGCTGTATCGCCTCAGCAACCCGCCGGAGTGGGCCAAGGGTTCCTGACGCCGTAACGCCGTCATCCCCACCGCTCGGACCACGCGGTCCCGCCGCTTTCGTCGATGTACTCGATGTGGAGCGCGGGGCCGTCGAAGGTGAGCAGCGCGAATCCGTGCATGCCACGCGACGGGTCGATCGGTGAAGTGCGCGTCTCCATCCGCACGATGTCGGCGGGGTGCCGTCGCTCCAGGCGGTCGGGCGGCAGGTAGGGCAACGACCCGTGGCCGATGCAGCGGCACTTGACGCCGCGGTAATCGGCGTACTCCACGAGATGATGCTCGTGGCCCCAGAACCAGCCATGAATCCGGCTGCTCGCCAGATGGGGATCGAGCCACTATTCGAGCGCGGTGCCACGCTTGCGAAACGCCGAGAGCAGGTGATGGTGGGTCATCAGGATGGAACGCGCAGCGCCATCCAGCTGGCCGCCGAGCCAGGCCATCTGCGGCGTGGTGAACGAGCCGGCGACGTACCCGGTGTCCAGGCCGATCAGCTGCCAGTGCTGGTTCCCCAGCGAGAAGTAACTGGCTGGCTGCCCCAGCTTCGGCAGCAGGTGGCCGAAGTATCCGTAACCGCCACAGTACATGTCGTGATTGGCGTTCAGGCTCCAGTAGCGAGCGTCGCGTGGCCCGTGCGCCTGCCAGACATCGAGGAAGTTGCGATGGATCTCGCGCGGCGTGCCCGAGTAGTAGATGTCGCCGAGGTGGATGACGTGGTCCGGCCGGCGGGCCGCAATCTGCTCGGCCACCAGCCTGGCATGTCGCGTGGCCGTCCCCCAGTCGGACACGAGGGCCACCACCGCTCGTTCGTGGAGGTGCGTGCGGAAGTCGGTGAGGGTGCGATGCTCGACGAACGGCGCCTTGCCGCGTAACCGCGCGCGCAGGCGATGGAACACCACCGAGAGCCAGCGCGGGTCGCGCATGTCGAAGGCGTCAGCCGCCACCAGGTCGAGCCGTTCCTCCATCGCGCTCTGCAGCAGCGCGAGGGTCGGGTGGCTCGGCACGAAGTCCGGCCCGTCATCGCCATCGACCGGCGCCTGCGGCACCGTGGCGACAGCGTCTTCGCGCTCGATCCAGTCTTCGGCGCGCAGCAGGTCTTCGATCAGGCGGTCGCGGCAGCCCGCCCAGTCGTCGGCATGGACCTCGACGGCTGCGCACGCCGCGTCGCGGAGGTCCACCGCATCGTCCTCGAGCGCCGCGACCGTGCCGCCCAGCACGTCGAGGACCACTCGCCTGTCCAGCGTTTCGTCACGCACGTCTTCACTTTACCGGGTGCCGGGTGCCGGGTACGGGGTCGTGACCTCGACATTCGCGCATTTCCGCATTGCGAAGACCGACGGCCGAATGGTGAAGGCCGTCACTTCACGCCGATGAGTCGCTGCGCGTTGCGGAAGTAGAACTTTTCCAGCACCTCACGCGGCAGGGCGAGCGGCTGCACCGTCTGGCCGTTGTACGTCAGTGGCTTGCTGCCGGCGTAGTACGCGTAATCGAGTCGGTACTGATTCTCGAGCCCCTTCGCGAAGGCCTCGCGCTGCGCGTCGGTGGGCGTCTCGTTCGGCGTGCGGTATGGGCGCCACGACCGATCGGTGCCGTACAGAATCCGATCCTGATACTTGAGGAGGAAGGCGCGGACCTTCTCGGTCGGCTGTCGCGTGAGATCGCGCGTGCGCGCCGAGACCTCGACGTTGAAGTTCGGATAGCGATCCAGGCGCTTCGCTGCTTCCGCGACGTCGTGCTCCATGCTGCCGATGTGGGCGCCGATGACGATCAGGTTCGGGTGCTTCAGCAGCACGTGATCGCGCGCCTCCATCAGCTGCTGGTGCGTCGGGACGCCGCTCTTCCGGTACAGATGCCACTGCGGGTTGTTCTTGTAGTACCCGGAGTGCAGGCCGCCTGAATCGAGCGGCAGCCAGGCCTCGCGCGGCTCGGCCAGGTGCGCCAGCAGCGGGATCTTCCGCTCCGCGAGGTGACGGTAAATCGGATCGAGCGACGCGTCGTCGGGCAGCAGGTAGGTGCCGTCCGGCTTCAGCAGTTCGAGACCGACCTCCTTCCAGATCTTCACCATCACCGCGCCCTGCGCGAACGTCTCGTCCAGCGCCGCCTCCATGCGCGGCCCGTAGCGCGGCTGATCACGCGTGGTGAGGTCGAACGTGGAGGCAAACGAGAAGACGTCGGGATGCGCCTTCACGAGCGTCGCGTTGAAGTCGTGCATGAACGCGAGATGCCCGTCGGTGCCCGGGTTGCTGATGTTGATCACACGCACGTTGGCGCGCTGCAGCATCGCCGCCACGGCCGGGATGTCCTCGTAGATGTGCGCGTGGATGTCGATCTTGTGCAACTGCTCGAAGCCGGCGACGGCCGGTGGCGGCGCCGCCGTCTGCGCCGCCGGCCGCGACAGCGTGACGGCCACCAACGACAGACAGGCGGCCAGCGCAAGTTGGGCGGTGGTTCGGGATGGAGGATGCATGTTGTTCACATCAGCAAAAGGGCCAAAAGCACGAAAAGTTCCAAAGCTCCAGAAGGGTCAACCAGGCCCCATGGCAAGGGACCAGAAGGACCACGGGGCCGCGAAGTCGACGAGTCGAGAGGGAGCGGCGCCGCACAGTGGCGACGCCGGCTCCTTACTTATTGCCCGTCTTTCCTTCTTGCCCTTCTCGAACTCTTGGCCCTTTGAACTCTTGCTACGTTCTAGAACTGAAAGCGCAGCCCCAACTGCACCGTGCGCGGCGTGCGCCACGGGGCGTATGTCCGGATGCGCATGAAGTTCGGGTCGGTGATGCCGGTCACCGGGTTGCCCCACTGCACGTGGTTGAAGACGTTCTGCGACTCGGCGCGGAGCTCCAGCCGGTAGCGGCCGACCGGGAAGGCGCGGAACACCGAGAAGTCGACGTTCCAGTTCGACGGTCCGCGGAACGCGTTGCGACCGCTGTTGCCCCACGCGTTGCCCGGCTGGCTGAACTGGCTCGGGTCGTACCATGGCTGATCGGGACCCGCGTTGCCGAAGCCGCCCTTCAGCTCGCCAGTCACGTTAGCGGTCTGCTGCCCGCCCTGCTGCTGCAACAGGCCGTTGTCGCCGCCCACGGTGAAGGGTGTGCCCGACAACCACGACCCGATGCCGTTGACCTGCCAGTTCTTGATCACCTGCGCCAGCACCCCCTGCGACTCCCGGGCGAACGGCAGCTCGTAGACGAACCCGAGCTGCACCATGTGCGGGCGGTCGTAGCCGGCAAACGCGTAGTTGCGCGCGTACTGCGACGGCTGGCTCCACAACACCGCGGCCCGCCCATCGTCGTCCACTTCGTTGAGCGCCTTGCTCCAGGTGTAGGCGCCCTTGAGCAGCAGCCCGCTCTTGAACGGACGATTGAGGGCCACCTGCATCGAGTGGTAGTTGGCCTTCATGCGCGATCCCCACAACAGGATGCTGGCGTTGCCGGCCTGCTGCGCGTACACGCGATTGACGTTGCCGCCGCTCTCCGCGTAATTGAGGTTGACGTCGCCGTAGCCGCCGCGCGTCGCGGTGGCCACGTAGCCGGCGCTCACGGCAAGGTCGAGCGCCAGGCGCCGCTCGACGAAGACGTTCCACGAGTCGATGGTGCCGCGATCGACGTTGCCGACGTCCGGCGTCCGCATCTGCACACCGCGCGGGAGCGGCACGGTGCCGCTGCTGGTGTCGATGTTCGGCGCCGCGGGGATCCCCTGCGCGAGCGTCCCGTAGGGCACGAAGCCGTTGGCGCCGGCGCCGCTGTAGGCGATGACGAGCGGGTACGGATCACGGATCGGGCGTGACCACGGCATCGGGTTGAACGTGCGGCCGAAGCCGGCGCGCAGCACCGTGTCGTCGTTGACTCGGTAGGTGGCGCCGAGCCGGGGCGCGAAGAGCGTCTTGCTCGTCTCGAGGCCCAGGTCCTTCGGGTTGCTGCCAAGCCCCCCGAGCTGGACGTTGAAGGTGTTCAGGTCGAGCACCTCGAGCCCACGGTCGGCACGCGAGAAGAGCGGGTACAGCTCGTAGCGGAGTCCGAGATTGAGCGTCAGCTTCTCGTTGACCTGCCACCGATCCGACACGTAGAGGCCGAACTGGTTCTCGCGGCCAGTCATCTCCTCGTACTGCACGCTCTTGCCGAAACTGCCGATGTCGCCGAGCAGGAACGAGGCATAGGCATTCCAGCCGCCAACGCCGGCGTAGCCCGGGATGCCGGTGCCGCCGCCGTTGAAGCTGAACGTGCCGCGCGGATTGCCGTTCTCGGGCTGCCAGTGATCGAGGCGGAGGCGGACCCAGTCGAAGCCCGATCGAATCTCGTGCTTGCCGGCCACCTTCGTCAGGTTGATCGAGGCGGTGTAGCTGCGCTCGTCGCGCCAGACCGGCGTCCACGTCGCGTTGTTGCCCAGGATGCCGAGGCCGGTCTCGAACACCGGCATGCCGCTGTGCCGTTCGGGTGTCGTCGCACTCGCGCCGACCAAACCGGCGGAGTTGGTGCCCGGCACGCCGAACACGTCGAGGCCATAGTTGGTGCCGTAGTCGGGGCCGGCCGACTGGTGGTTCATGATG
This sequence comes from Luteitalea sp., assembly GCA_035503395.1. Lineage (GTDB taxonomy): Bacteria > Acidobacteriota > Vicinamibacteria > Vicinamibacterales > Vicinamibacteraceae > Luteitalea. The sequence goes on along the minus strand of DATJTM010000552.1, from coordinate 7,310 downwards.
TTGAACCCGACGTTACCGTCGAGAATCAGCGTCGGGCTCAGCGTCCAGGTGTTGCCGATCGTGCCGAGATAGACCTTGGTGTCGCCGCCGCCGGCCTGCTCGAACGGCAGGTAGAACAGGTCCTGCACCGAGGCATCCATCATCGAGTACTTGGCCCAGATCTGGTGGGCCGACGTGCGGTTCCAGTTGACCTTGAGATCGTAGTTGTCGCGCGTCGCTTCCGGCGTGCGCGGCACGAAGAGGTTGTTCTGGAGGCCGTTGTTGGTGCCGGCGTTGTTGGGCGCCGGGTACTGCGACTGGATGGTCCTGGCGATGCTGCTGATGCGGTCCGCCGGAATCACGGCGCCCGGGAAGGCGTCGCGGCCGGCGCCGCTCGTGGCATTGCCGGTGCGCGGGTCGTAGATCCGGAAGGCCGGGTTGAAGGCCAGCACCTCGCTGAAGTCGCCGTTGCGCATCTTCTCGGTGGGCACCGTGAACTGGTCGAAGCGGCTCTGCTTCTGGAGGTTGCGCTCCCAGCCACCGAAGTAGAACAGGCGGTTCTTGAGGATCGGGCCGCCGACCGTGCCACCCATGATGCTGGTGCTCGCGTCGAGCTTGACCGGGTCGAAGTAGCCCTGGCGGGCGTTGAACTCGTCCTGGTTGCGGAAGTAGAACGCCGATCCGCGCAGCTGGTTGGTGCCCGACTTGGTCGCCACCGACATCGCGGCACCGCCGGTCATCCCCTGCGACGCATCGAAGCTGTTGGTCGAGATGTTGACGTTCTCGATCGTCTCGGCGGGCGCGATGTAGCCGGCGTGATGCGGCAGCCAGACGTTGATGCTGGCCGCCCCGTCGATGCGCGTCGTGTTGGTGTTGCGCGCCGTGCCGTTCACGTTGGTGGTCAACGAGCGGCCCGGCGTGTCGGTCTGCGCGTTCTGGAGGGCAGGCGGCGAGGCACCCGGCACCAGGTTCATCAGCGCCTGGTAGTTCCGGTACTGGTTCAGCGGGAGGTTGACCACTTCCTCCGGCCGCAGGTCGACGCTGACGTCTGCCTTGTCGGTCTTGAGGAGCGCCGCTTCGGTCGTCACGGTCACGCTCTCGGTGAGCGACCCGACCTCCAGCTTCGCATTGACGCGCACGATGCCGCCGGGTGTCACCGGGATGCCCGTCTGCACGTACTCCTTGAAGCCCTGCAGCGACGCCTTCAGCGTGTACGGACCGGCGGTGACGTTGCGAATCGTGTAGGCACCGGCATCGTCGCTGACGCCTTCGAGCGTGAGGCCGGTGTCCTGATTGACGACCGACACGGTGACGCCGGGCACGGCGGCGCCCGAGTCGTCGAGCACCTCGCCGGTCACCGTGCCGTAGATCGCTTGCGCACGCGTCGTCGCCGGAGCGAGGACACCAAGCACGACGAGAAGGAGAACCACCAGCGGCCTGAGCCGAGGGGGACAGCACATGGTTTGGAGCCTCCGAGGAAGGGGTCGGAAGCGCCAAAACTAAAGGTGTGACAGCGTTGTGTCAACGTGAAACGGTGCCCCGGATCACGTCGTATTTACAGGGTTTTCCGGGGGCCGCCGGCGCGGCGAGAGGCTCTCGGACGGCTCGGCGAGCCGTCCCCACCGGATCTCGCTACGCCGGCATCCGGAACGTCTTGCGGACATACGCGATGTTGGCCCTGGTGTCCGCCACGAAGTCACCGCTCGGCGATCCCGTCTCGAGCACGTACCACCCGCGATAGCCGATCGCCAGGTACTCCTGCGACAGCCGCGTCCAGTCGATCAGCTCCGGCTCCCCGAGCAGCTTCTGGCCGTTCTTCACGTGAATCTGATCGATACGCTTCCCGAGCTTTCCGGGCTCGCCATAGGGATCGTGCAGCCGCGCCTTGATGTTGCGCGCGTCGTAGTACACGCCAACGAAGTCCGACCCGATCGCATCGAGCAGTCGCAGGTTGTCCTCGGCCGAGATCCAGTCCTCGAGCGCGATCACCACGCCCGCCTTCTCGGCGTAGCGGGCCACCTCCTTCATCATCGCGACGAAGGTGTCGACCTGCGCCTGGCTGGTCATGTCGATGTGGCTGTCGCCGAGAATCGGCAGCAGGATGTTGGTGGTCCCGAGGTTCCGCGCAACCTCAACCGCCTCGACGAGCAGTACCGCCGATGCCGGATTGGTGTGGAACGGCAGCCGTGACTTGCCGGGATTGCCGATCGCCAGGGAGCAGATCTGGACGCCGTGCTCGAGTGCTGCCCGCTTGAACGCCAGCTGCGTTTCGGGCTGCCGCAGGTGTGGCGTGCCGTCGGTGGGGAACGTCAGGCTGACCTGGATCCCGTCGAGGCCGACTTCGCGCGCGAGCGCGATCTTGGTGATGTCGCCACGCTTGCCGAGGTTCCAGTCGGTCATGCCGACGCGGACGGTGAGCGGCAGTCCCTGCGGCGCGGGGTTCGGCTCCGGCGTGCGCGCCGTGGGCTGCGCAGGTGCCGAGGCCTGGGCGTAGAGGGACGTGGGCAATGCGGCGCCAAGGGCCGCGGCACGGGAGAGGAAGCCGCGTCGATGCATGCGCGGACTCTACTGCATCTGGCCATACCAGACACCCCTCACATCCGATTCACCGGCCGCGAGGCGGGATACCCTAGCACCGGCGCATGTCCAATCCCTTTGCAGACGCCGCGATGGCGGCTGGCTACGCGGCCGCCCGCCCCGCCGTGCATCCCCAGGTCATCGCGATGCTGCGCGCATGGCTCGGGTCGACCCGCTTCGCGCGCGCCGTCGATCTCGGCTGCGGCGCCGGCCTGTCCACCCGCCCGCTCCTGCCGCTCGCGGACGAGTGCATCGGGTTCGACCCGTCCGAGGCGATGGTGCGGGCGGCCGGTCGCGTGGTGCCCGCGGCGACGTTCCTCGCGGCACACGCCGAGGCGATGCCCTTCGGCGCAGCGACGGTCGATCTGATGGCTGCGGCCGGCTCGCTGAACTACACGCGCGATCTCGCCGCGGTCTGGCCCGAGTCGCGCCGCGTGCTGGGACGCCGTGGTCGGTTTGCCATCTACGACTTCAGCCCGGGCCGATCGTTCGGCGCGGACAGTGCGTTGCAGGAGTGGTTCACCATCTTCACCGGTCGCTATCCGTACCCGCGAAGCCAGGCGCGGCCCTTGTCGCCGGATATTCTGGCGAGCCTGACGACCGGTTTCGAGACCATCCGCGCCGAGACCTTCGAACTGCCCGTGTCGATGACGGCGGACGACTACCTCGCCTACATGCTGACCGAAACGAGCGTCCAGGCAGCGACCCAGGCCGGCACGCCGCTCGACGAGATCCGCTCGTTCGCCGCGGAGACGTTGCCGGCCGTGTTTGGCGACCGGTCACGCGACGTGCGCTTCACGGGGTATCTCGCGCTGCTGTCGCCTGTGTAGCCGCGTCGCCCTCGAGCTTGCGACGCACAGGGGCGCTGGTCACACTGACCCATGGGTCTTGACGCTCGCGTCGGGCGCGTCGCCGTCGTGGCCGCGTGGCTCGCCATGTCGATGGCATGCGCGACGAGCAGTCCGCTGTCGCGCCTGACGCGCGAGTCGTCGCCGTACGAGCAATACGTCGACGGGCTGCGCGACGCCGGGCTCGACGGGACCGCGCTCGGCCGCGACTGGCTGCAGGCCGGTGAGCAGGCCCTCACGCGTCCGGCCCCGGTCACCCTGCCGCTCGCCGAGTCCGGCTACTTCGAGGCCGCGACGCCGTCGGCCGCGGCCTGGCGGTTCGACCTGCCGCGCGGTCGCCGGCTCGTCGTCGACGTCCAACTCGATGCCGCGGCGCCGGCCCGTCTCTTCGTGGACCTCTTCACGATCGCCGACGACGGCACGGCGTCGCGGGTGCGCTCTCTGCCGGCCGGGTCCACCACGTTGACGTACGACGCGGAACGCGATGGCGTCATCGTCGTGCGCGTGCAGCCGGAGTTGCTGCGCCGCGGCCGCTACACGCTCACGCAACGGACCCTCGCCTCGCTCGCGTTCCCCGTGCAGGGACTCACCGCTCGTGCGGTCCAGAGCGCGTTCGGCGCCGAGCGCGATGCCGGCCGGCGCACGCACGAAGGTCTCGACATCTTCGCGGCGCGTGGCACGCCGGTCCTCGCCGTGGGTTCCGGAATCGCTCGTCCTGACACCAACGCGCTCGGCGGCACGGTCGTGTGGCTCCACCAGCCCGACGCCGACCGCACGTTCTATTACGCACATCTCGAGCGCTGGGCCTTCGAGTCGGCGCAGATGGTGACCGCCGGTGACGTGCTCGGCTATGTCGGCAACACCGGCAACGCGCGGACGACGTCGCCGCACCTCCACTTCGGCATCTACTCCCGCGGCGCGGTCGACCCGGCGCCGTACCTGCGCGAGGACGACCCGGTGCCGGTCGTGCCGCCGGCACCGTTGCTGGGCACGCCCGTGCGCGTGACCACGACTCGAGCCACATTACGGGAAGGCCCCGCACCATCCGCAGCGTCCGTCCGTGCCGTCCCTCGCGACACGCTGACTCGCGTGGTCGGTGCCTCGGCGCGGAGCTATCGCGTACACCTGCCCGATGGCCAGATCGGGTATCTGGACCGCACGGCGGTCGGCGCCGTGACCACACCGCTGCGCCGACGGCGCCTCGACGCGGGCGCAGAACTGCGTGAATCGCCGACGGCAACGGCGCCAGTCGTCAAGACGGCCGACGCCGCGACCGAGTGGCAGGTGTTCGGGCGCTTCGACGACTTCGACTGGGTGCGCGGCGACGATGGGATCGCCGGCTGGGTCGCGGTCAGGACGACGGCACCGGCGAGCCGGTGAACTGCGCGTCGATCGCATCGCACGCGGCGCGAACGCCGTCTTCGCTGCGCACGACCGCCGACACCCGTGCGGTCGCCGTCGCCACGGCCCGATCGTCGAGGAGCTCGGCGAGGGTCGTCGCGACGCGCGCGGCGGTGTAGCGGTGCGGACCGACGACGCGCGCCACGCCGAGCCGACGCGCGCGATCGGCGTTGTCGGGCTGATCGTGGGCGTGCGGCACGACGATCATCGGATGGCCCGAAGCCAGCGCGTGGTGCAGGGTGCCGGCGCCGCCCTGGTGGACGATGGCGGCAGCGCGTGGGAACAGCGCCGCGTGGGGTGCGTACTCGACGGCGATCACGTCGGTGCCCGCGTCGACCCCCTGCAGGTTCTCGGGATGACGTCCCACGAGCAGCACGGCGCGACGACCGATGCGTCGCACTGCTGCGGCGCTCTCGGCATAGAAGCGACCGGCGGCGCCGACCGCCGACGTGCCCAGCGTGAACACGACGGGTGCTGACCCGGTCGCGAGGAACGCCTCGAGCGCTGGCGGCAACGTCTCGGGCTCGGGACCGTTGTACGTGATGGCGCCCGTCACCACGACATTGGCTGGCCAGTCGGGCTGCGGCTTCGCGAGGACGCGCGAGAACAGCGCGAGCACCAGCTGCGGCGAGTGCTGTCCTTCGAAGACCGGATTGCCGCCGGGCCCGAGGCCGCGGGCGGCGCGCAGCTCTGCGATCGGCACACTCCACGATCGCGTCATCCGCCGGGCCAGGCCAACCAGGGCGCGGCCGATCAGCGGCGACCGGTCGGCGATCCGCTTGACCCACGGGGCAGGCGGTAACACCGGCATGTCGTGCGCCGAGAAGAACGAGATCGGCGCCAGCACCATCGACGCCCAGGGAACGTGCAGTTCCTCGGCGAGCAGTCGCGCCGCGAACGTCACCGGGTGACTGATCACCAGGTCGATGCCATCCATCACCGGCCGCAGGTCCGCGTAGGCCTGCGGCAGCGCCGGCATCAACACCTGACGGAACAGGTATTCGGAGCCTTTCGCCGGGTCCATGATGCGCGCGATGCGATCGCGGTCGGACGGGTCGATGTCGGGCCCGACGGGAGCGAACGCGAGCCCTTCACGCGTCACCTCGTCGTGGAACATCGGGCTGGTCGCCACGACGACATCGTGTCCGCGCGCCCGCAACCCGAGCGCGAGCCCGAGCGCTGGATGGAGGTCGCCGTACGAGCCCCAGGTCGCGACGAGGATGCGCACGGCCTACCAGGTCCAGCTGCCGGCCCGCGGCGGCCACAACGCCAGCACCTGGCGCGCCGATACCACCTGTCCGAGGTGATGCGAGTTGTGCTGCGCGATGTGGACCAGCGCGTCGTGACGCGTGTAGTCGGCCATCGGCGGAAAGTCGATCGCGGGTGCGAGCGGCGTGTCGAGGCCAGGCTCCTCCCCCAGCGCAATCGCCTCCAGCAGCCCGGCCTCGAAGCGACGTCGCAGCTCCGGCCAGTCGGCCGCCGTGACCTCGGGCCAGCCATCGGCGGCATGCGTCGCCATCGGCACGGCCTCGCCCCGGCATCGCCGGAGGATCCACCGCTGCCAGAACTCCATGTGTCCGATGAGGCCCGCCACACTGTGCATGTGCGGCGCCGGCGGCCGGATGGCATCGGCCGCCGACAGGTCTTCGATGATCTGCAGCGGCCCGAGATGGACGACGGTCTCGAGCAGCAGGTGGCGAATCGGCATCCCGCATCGTATACACGGACAGGCACGGCACGGCACGGGGTACCGGGTACGGGGTACGGGGTACCGGGTACCGGGTACGGGGTAGGGGGTACGGGAACCGGGAACCGGGAACCGGGGCACATCACCACACGGCGACTGCCAACTGCCGACGCGCCGACTCCCAGCGGCCGACTGCCGACCCGCCGACTGCCGACTCCCGCCTCGTCTTTCCTCCCCCGCCCTTGCGCCTCCGTCCGACGACTTGTCCGCCGAAGCCTTGGCGAAGGCGGAAGTCGGACGGCTAGGTCCGGAGAATTCGTGGGCATTGCGAAGGCCGAAGGCCGAATGACGAAGGCCGTTCGGTGATTCCTCTTCTGCGGTTGAGGTACAGTACTGCTCTTCCACGCCGATGACGTGAAGAGGGTGCGCGGGCGAGGTGTCCGTGCGGCCATCGAGAAGCGATCGCATGCGTTACTGGACCACCGCCGCTTTCGCCGCGCTCGTGTGCGCGGCGCCGCTGTCTGCCGTTGCGCAGGACCTCGCCGTCGCGCCGCCCGTCGTCGCCGAGGCGCCGCACGTCACCGACTCGCTGGCGGCCACCGCGACGCCCCCGCCAGTCGTGCAACCGGCGCGTCAGCCGCTCCCGCAATTCCCGCTGACGCCGCCAGCACAGACCACGGCACTGCAGGATCCGACCTCGGTCCGGTCGCTGGTCGGTCGCCTGCGCGACGACCTCCGTCGCTCCGCGTCGCCCGACAACGCGCTGATCGTCGCCGGCTTCGGCGCGGCCGCCGCGCTGGTGCATCCCTACGACGCGC
>DATJTM010000551.1:0-2302 GCA_035503395.1 Luteitalea sp. | reverse complement strand
TGTTTGTCGAGGACGGCGTCGATCAGCCGCTCGAGCTCGGCGGCCTTCTCGACCAGCTCGGTCGCCACGCGCGACTCGTCGTCGCGGCTTCGGAACGATTCGTCGGCGATATTGAGGGCGGCGAGCACCGCGAGCTTGGTCGACTCACCGATCGGCACGGCACTGGAGGCCGCGTCCATCGTGCGGTCGACGTAGCGCGCCAGCTTGTGGACGTAGCCCGGATCGAGCGCACTGCGCACCGGATAGCGCAGGCCCTGGATGTCCACCATCACCACGTGATTGGGTGGGGCCTGTTCGCCGAGCGGCGTCTCTTCGTCCACGGGCCGCGATGCGTTCACGGGCACATCACATCTGCAGGGCGTCGAGCTGGGTCAACATGTCGGCGACGCGGGCGCGCACCAGGTCGCGTTCCTCGCGCATGGCGTTCAGCTCGGTGGCGACGCCCTCGGCATCCACCAGCTGCGCCTGCAGCGCGTCGACTTCCTTGCCGAGGCGATCGTTGTCGGCGCGCAGCTTCTGCGCCTCCGTGCGACTGCGTTCGACCAGCGTGATCAACTGACGAATCTTTTCGTCCAGACGCTCGACGACGCCGAGGTCCACGGCCGGAACGGCATTGCTCATGTCACCAGACTCCAGGGTGCGCTGTGGCACCGGATATCAACGCAGGGTGGCGCCGTGCTCGGCTGCGAGCGCCGCGAGGATGGCGTCGGTGGCGGTCTGCACCTCGGCGTCCGTCAGCGTGCGATCGGCGGCGCGGAACGTGAGCCTCACCGAGAGACTCACCGTGCCGTCCGGCAGCGACTTGCCCTGATAGCGATCGAACTCTCGCACCGCCACGAGCGTGGACGGTGCAGCCGCGTGAATCGTGCCACGAACCCTGGCGGCCGGCAAGTCAGCCGGAACGACGATCGAGAGGTCGCGGACGACCGACGGATGGCGCGGCAGGGGCTGCATCACCACCTGCAGGTCGGCGTCGTAGCCCGGCGCGGCGAGGTCGAGATCGAGCTCGGCCACGATGACCGGATCGGCGGCCGGCAGGCCTCGCGCGTCCGCGAGGGCGGGCGAGAGCTGGCCCACCCAGCCCGCTGCCGTGCGGCTGCCGTCTTCGCGCACGCAGACCAGCCGTGCGGCGCGGCCGGGCGCCAGTGCCGCATGGTCGGCGGCCTCGGTGACGATCGTCACGCGCAGCGTGTCGGCCAGGCGCTGCAACACGCCGAGCATGTCGTACAGGTCGACGGCACGGGCGCTGCCGCTCCAGTGCTCCGCGGCGGCGGCGCCCGTCCAGCCAATTGCCACGCTGCGCGTCTCGCCGTGCTCGCGTGTGAAGCGTGTGCCGACCTCGAACAGGCGGATGTCACGCTGCTCGCGGCGCCGGTTGTGCGACAGGCTGTCGATCACGCCGGGCAGCACCGACGGGCGCAACACGGCGAACAACTCCGACAGCGGATTCGCGATAGCGATCGCTGACGCGTCGAAGGGCTGCGCGGCGACGCGCTCGATGAACGTGAAGGTGACGGCTTCCGCGAAGCCGGCGCCGACCAGCACGTCGCGCAGGCGGGCGTCGCGGACCAGGCGCGGCGCCGTCCTGGCCGGCGGCGCGGCCAGGGCAGGAAAGGTCACTGGCAGGCGTTCGTAGCCGGCGCAGCGCGCGACCTCCTCGAGCAGATCCTCTTCACGCGTGACGTCGCCACGCCAGCCGGGCACGGTGACGTACCACGCGACGGCATCCGCCGGTGAGACCGCCACCCTGGTGATACCGAAGCCCAGCGACGTCAGAATCGACTCCACCTCGTCGACCTCGACCTCCATGCCGAGCACGCGCGCGATGCGGGCATGGCGCAGCCGCACGGTGTGCGCCGCCGGAGCCGCGTCACCAACGATCGTCTCGCCACCGTGGGCGCGGCCAGCGCCGATCTCCGTGATCAGCTGCACGGCCCGGCGCAACGCCCGCACCGGCATCGTCGGGTCGGTCCCGCGCTCGAAGCGGTACGAGGCCTCGGTCGAGAGATTCAGCCGCCGACGCGTGCGGCGGACCTGCGACGGTTCGAAGTACGCGCTCTCGAGCGCAATCGTCCGCGTTGTCGCGCTGATCTCGGTCGCGGCGCCGCCCATGACGCCCGCCACCGCCTGTGCACCGTTCGGATCGGCGATCACGAGCATGTCGTCGGTGAGCGTGCGAGCGACGCCGTCCAGCGTCTTCAGCGTCTCGCCGCTTCGCGCCGTCCGCACGATCAGATGACGGTCGGCGACCGTGTCCACGTCGAAGGCGTGCAGCGGCTGGTTCAGCTCGAGCAGCACGTAG